>CAIWHS010000621.1 GCA_903912515.1 uncultured Planctomycetaceae bacterium | reverse complement strand
GGGCTGATGGCAACCAGGGCGTAGGTGTGCGGGCCGGAGCCATCGTTCTGGAGGACTACGGGTGGCGAAGGTGTGTCTACCGGGTGCTGTCGCAACGAGCCGCCCCAGAGTTCGAGTACATGGGTCGGATCGGGCAAGCCGCCGCCGCCGTAGCCACCACCACCCAGAGACATTTTACCCTGACCGATCAGGGCATCGGTGAGCGGCTCGGTGTGTCCGGGGCGGAAGGTTTGGAATCGGATGCGGCCGGGGTGGGTGGAACCATTCCAGGCGGCTGTGGGAACCTCGGAGGGCTCGACCCCTTCCCCTTGGACGATAGCCATCTGCCGCCAGGCCCCATCGAGCCAGACATTCCATGAGATGTGGCCGGGGCCGCGACGCAATGAGCCATCACGCTCGATGGCGTGGAAGCGGTCATCGAAGGGGTCATCCACCTCCCCCTTGATGAGGCGACTGCGGACCCAGAGGCCGCCGGGGCCATCGTGGAGTGCGCGGGCGTAGATACCGCGCGGGATTTGCTGTTTTTCCATGCCGGCCTCCCAAGGTGCGCCTGTGTCAGAGACGATGAGCTCGCGGCGGACAATGAGGCGGTCGACCTCCAACTCTTGACCGCGGCGGGCTAGGTCAGGAAGAAGGGGTTGCACCGCGAGGGTGGCTACCACGGAAAGAAGGACAGTCATCAAGCGGTCGGCCATGCTGTTGATTCCTGGCCCGGTCGACAGCTCGGGCAGCCCACAATGCCAGACACCCACATGGGCGGAGGCCGGTGCTTAGTGTAGCCGAAGCTGGGGCGGTGGGTTTGTGCAGTGGCAGGGGTGAAGGGAATTGTCAGTCTGTTGGCGGAACCTTGGCCAATTTGGCCAGATCGGAATCAGATAGTTCGGTGGTATGGATTTGGACCTGACGCATTACGCCATGCAATGGGCCGTTTTCGCCAGTGCCCAGGCGGAGAGGGGTATTGGTATCGAGGTTCCAGTGGGCGATGGCTGGGTCTTTGGCTTCGGCCACCGGTTTGCCATCGATGAACAGGCGGAGGCGGTCGCTTGTCCTGATGGCAGCGACATGGTGCCAGCCTGTTGGGAAAGATTGATCCCAGGTCACTTGGTGTCCGGCGGACCAAGACCATACTTTGCCTGATGGGAGCGTGGAGCAAAAGACCCTGCCTGCCTGCTCGGCCATGGTCCAGGCACGGCGGTATTTGACCTCGGGAGTGTGGTCGAGCCGGGCAAGTTTTTTCCAAGTGGTGCCGCTCTCGTGGGAGTAGACCTCGGCCAAGGGCAGCGTGCCAGCGATGAGCCTGCCGTTATGGACGAGCATACCCATCACTTCCAGTTCGTCGCCGAGTCGGCCGATGTCGGTCCATACTGGTGTGCCCGGGGTTTTAGTATCGAGTCGGTAAACCCGGCCACTGGGCCAGGTGCCCACATGGAGTTGGCCGCGGTGGTGTGCGAAAGAGTAAGTTTGGGTGTTGTTGCCGAGCTGACCGAGGTCGGTCCAAGTGGTGCCATTCCAGCGGTGGACATGGCCGCCATCGTAGCTACCGGCCAGAAGGGCCCCCTCATGTACTGTCAAGGCGACAGGGCGCTTGGGTTCTTGCTTGTCGTTTGCCATGCCTTGGGGAACGGGCAGGGTTGTCCAGGATCCATTTTGCTCTAGCCGGAAAAAACCGGCGGGGCGGTAGAGGGATGAGGCGTGCAAGCGGCCACGGAAGGTCACTAGCCCGCCGATAGCCTCGGTGTCGGGCAGACGGCCGCAATCGGTCCAGGTGGTGCCTCCCTCGTAGCGGAATACCCGGCCACCGAGGGTTTGGTTGGGCGATTCGGGCAGGCTGGAACCAGCGAGGCGGTAGCGGCCTGTGCCGGCGTACAGTTTGCCCTGATGTTCAGCCAGGGCAGTGACGGTGTTGGAACCATCGGGGGCACCGCAGTCGGTCCAGATGGTTTCACCAGCGTGCTTGTAAACCCTACCGGATTGTCCCGGCCCTGGCTCGCAGGTTCCGGCATAGAGGCTGCCAGCGTGGGTGGCGAGGGCGAAGGCGAGCAGCGCTTTGCCCGGTTGGCCATGGTTTTGCCAGGGGGAGGCATGGTTGTCATCGATGCCGAATTGCAGATGGCGGTGGTTAGGCTGGCTGGAGGTGACACCTGCGCTGGACTTCAGTGTGAGGTGGAAGCCGCGCCGGGTGGCGGGGTCGTACCGGGAGAGGAGATCGCCGGTGGGCAGGTCGCCCGTGTCATCCGCCTTCAGCCACAGCGTGAGGGTGAAATCATTGGAGCCCAGAGCGGGGCCCTGAGAGGCGGGAATCTCGAGGGGTTTGGTGATCAGTGGCCAGCGGGTGGCAGTTGGAGTTTCGGGCGGGGGTGGGAAGGCCGAGGCGGGCGAGAGCGCCCAGGCCAGCGAGAGGACGGCGGGGGCCAGGTAGCGAGCACAGGAATTTTTGCGGAGGGTTGGCATGGGCGGGGTCACTCGGCGGGGCCAGGAGGGAGATTGCTAGAGTACCCGGCCGAGGGCATTGGCCGCTATTTTCTGGAAACGGCCGCCATGACCGTGCGGGTCACTTTCGGGTCGAGCCTGCGGAGGTGTTCCAATTCGAGGGCGCTATTGATGATAGCGATTTCCTAGGCATCGCGAAGAACGGATTCGGCAATCATGTCGTTGCCATGGAGCCAGGCGGCCACCTCGCACCAGGACCAAAGTGGGGCACCTTCCGAAATATCACAAACCGGGGGCGGGAAGCTGCCAGGGCCCCTTTCCCCGTGGATGTACTGGTGAACCAGTTGCCGGGACCGGCCGATCCTTCTGGCTATCTCGGATTGGGAAACCAGGTTGGAGGAATCGACCCGCAGAATTTCAACCTCAGGCCCGAGTTTCCGCACATCGGCAATAGCATGGAGGATGGCTTCGATGAGAGACGTGGCTTCCCTGCAAAAGGAAACAAAGCACCTGCCCGACTGGAAGCTAACGGTAGCGTCGTCGCACCCTGCCTCAAAAAGCGCTTCAGCGACCGTGTCGTCCAAAACCGGAATCCCGGACAGGACTACCGTGAATTCATGATTGCTGTCCGCGGTCATTGAAGTAAATCCTTGTCAGGTTTTGACCCACCAAGGGCCGAATGCCCACATGAGTCGAGTGCGCGCCGGATTTGACGGGCATGGTTTTCCGGTACGCGAGGGGTGGACCAAACCAGGACAATACATCCTTCGCGGGTTTCCAAGGGGCAAAATAACCTGCCCCATGCGTGCCCATTGGATAGGGCTACCCGCCGCCTAGGGTTTCCCCGTGCCTGACAGCCGCCTCAATGTGTGCGTTGGGATGCCTGGGACTTGCCATGGGTAAACAATAACTAGCCGTTGACAAATGTCAACAGTTTTTGGTGAGTGATTAAACTACTCGGCGGGGCCGCCGCCCCAGAGGGGAGGGGTGTTGTCCTTGTTCCAGGTGTCCCAGGCCGACTGGAGTTCCCGGACCTTGTCCGGGTGTTTTTCGGACAGGTCGGTGGTCTCGCCGATGTCGTCCTTGAGGTGGTAGAGGCGGGGCTTGGAGACGCCTTTGCCGCCTTCGGTGGCCAGATCGTGGCGGACGAGTTTCCAGTCACCCTGGCGGATGGCCATTTGTTTGCCCAGGCGCCAATGCAGTGCCTGGTGCGGTGCGGTTTTTTCCTTCCCCTGGAGGTGGGGCAGCAGGTTCACACCCTCGACCTTCCAATCGGGTTGGGGAGCGACGGCGGCGGCAGCCAGCGCGGTGGGCAGGATGTCGAGCTGAATGACGGGCTGGTCGTAGACGGCGCCTGCCGGGATGACGCCGGGCCAAACGGCGAGGAAGGGGACGCGGACACCGCCTTCGAGCGCGGAGCGTTTGGAGCCGCGCAGGGGTTTGTTGACCGAGCCGTTGAGGGTGGTGCCAGGCATGGTGGGGCCGCCGTTGTCGCTGAAGAAGAAGATGAGGGTGTTCTTGTCGAGGCCGGCATCGCGGAGCTTGGTGGTGACGGTGCCGATGGCATCGTCCATGGCGCTCATCATGGCGGCGTAGCTGCGGCGCCTGGGATCGGTGATGGAGGCGAATTTTTTCAGGCGTGGCTCATCGGCCTGCAGGGGGGTGTGGACGGCGTTGAAGGCGAGGTAGAGGAAGAACGGGTTGGCCTTGTTGCGTTCGATGAAGCCGACCGATTCGCGGGCGAGGGTGTCGGTGAGGTAGGGGGTGTCCTGCTGGCCGGCAGGCTGGGTGCTGCGGAGGATGCCGTTGGGCCTGAAGTAATCGTGCGCGCCGCCGAGGAAACCGAAGAACTCATCGAAGCCGCGCTGCCCGGGATGGTGGTCGGGCGAGGTGCCCAGGTGCCACTTGCCGACCAAGGCGGTGCGGTACCCGGCGGCCTTGAGGCGGTCGGCCAGGGTTTTTTCGGTGAGGGGCAGGCCCTGTTTGGGGCCGTTGCCAGGATTGAACTCGTGGCCGAAGCGGGTCTGGTACCTGCCGGTGAGCAGGCCGGCGCGGGTGGGGGAACAGTAGGGACCGCTGACATAGCCGCTGGCGCAGCGGGTGCCGGATTTGGCCAAGGCATCGAGATGCGGGGTAGGGATGTCG
>CAIWHS010000620.1 GCA_903912515.1 uncultured Planctomycetaceae bacterium | reverse complement strand
TGATGTTCTACCTGCCGACCACAGAATTCCTGTCGCGTTAATCTCATCCAGTCTGGTGGACATGGTTAGCGGGAAGCTTGCAAAGCATGGCACCCGACTGGTCGAATGGTGCGGGGTCTGAATCAAAACCACCAAGCAGTCCTGAGTATACAATTAATCAAGTCGCAATCTTTCTTGGAACTCGTCTGATGAACCCCAAGCCTTCGCAAAAGAAACCCTGGACGGTCGCAAAGATCCTGGGCTTGGTGATTGGAACGCCTATCGCCTTATACATCCTGGTGGCGATTGGTGCTCTCATATATGTAAAAATTAGAATGCATACGACCTATTATTTTGATCTTCCTGGCCCTATGCAGAAACTGACGGATGAAGACGCGCTTTCCTATGCTCGTCAGGCAATGGTCAAGACAGGGTACGACTTGAATAATTGGGAATGGAAGCTCCCTGATAAAGAGCAAGCCAACCTCCCAGACGGGCAAGAGCTTAAGGAATCCCCGTCGAATCCCAATCGGACTTACATCCAGTTCACCAACAAGGAATCCCAAAAACGCCGGACGGCCTTTGTGGAAGCCACCGGAAAAACCATGATGGTCACTATCCAAAGACCCAAGGAGGATTTGGACGATTGAACCGGTTTACTAGCTCGCCACCGCCAACCAGGCCCCTGGGGGCGTGGCGGGGTTGGTAGAGTGGCAATAAAGTGGGGGTGGTAAAGTTGAATGACCTCTTTTTGGCGTCTTTGGCCAGGTTTTTGCCTGAGGGAATAGTTGGCCGGAGAACGGATAGCTTATAGAAAGCTCTCATCTGTTAATTTGACAAACGCCATGCCCCACATTTTTTGAGTGAAACACCATGCATGCCCATGCGCGCATTGAGGGTGCCCAGAAATTGGTAGGCCTGTTCGGCTATTGGCCTTCCTTTCACGATGCGGAAGTTTTGTGGCTGAAGGTGGATCGGAAGCCGGTTCGGGAAGGGATTTACGGGCCTACGCTGGAATTGCTGGTACACACTTTTGAAATTACCAGCGAAGTCGGGTCGAATGGGGCCTATGTTCTCCAACATCATGTGCTGGTGCTGTTTCGCTTTCACGGGGTGGACCAGTGGAAGATGGAGGATTTCAACCATCAGAATGCACTTATGGGCATTTCCTTTAAAGATATTACGGCCAGCCAATTGGAACTGCTTGATTTTGAAATTTCCCTCTGCGGTGCCTTTGGGTTGGATGGTTCATTCCTTTGCAAAGTGGTTGAGGTGGTAGAGGTAACCCCCTGTGATGCAAACGGGGAGCCACTTTTGGACTCGGCAAAGCCATAATTGAAGGTTTGACATCCAGGCTTCATTGGGGGGGGATGCAATCGGCTTTTGATTTGCAAACAAGGTTTGGTGAAATGCCGGGCCAAATAGCTTTTTACCCATGATGAGGCTTTTTCTGCTCCTTATTTGATTTGGGGCGTCATGCAGGCATCCAAGGCAATAGCGGGTTTTGGTTTCCCGCCTGACGGCATAGTTAGTCCGAAGCGGCCAAACCAAGGCACCCGGTTTTCCACCAGCGCCAGGTCTTAAAGACTCGGGGCCTAACTGGTGCCGTCTGGGGTAAAACGCGCCTCGGGGTGGGCTGTAACCCGGCCGCTTCCGCAACCGGCTCGCCTGGGAAACAAGAAGGCTGGAAATTCGAACTCCGCCAACTTCGCCACCGCCAATGCCCCCCGGGGGGTGGCGGGTTTGGTAGAGACGGGTAATAGGTCGCCCTCGCAAAGGTTTGGCTTTTGGCAAACCTTGGGAGTTTAGTAAAAAAATAAGATGAGAAGACCCGGAATATACGTTACGGTAAATTTTTATTCCTTATAACGAGACCAACTTATTAAGTGAGCTCATTCAAAATGGCAGAAACCCAAATTGAGGCATGGATTGCAAGCCCTCCAGATAGGGATGAGCTTGTAGTTCAGCTTTTTGTAAAGTCCGGTGGGCAATGGGCGGAAATTT
>CAIWHS010000619.1 GCA_903912515.1 uncultured Planctomycetaceae bacterium | reverse complement strand
TGATCGTTGGTCAGGATCAAGTGATTGAAGAACTTCTGATCGCACTGTTTAGCAAGGGGCATTGCCTGCTTGAAGGTGTTCCCGGCCTTGCAAAGACCCTGATGATTTCAACTCTTGCCAGAACCCTATCCCTTGATTTTTCGCGAATCCAGTTCACCCCGGATTTAATGCCTGCTGATATTACTGGGACCGAGGTTATTCAAGAAAACCGTGATAGTGGCTCGAGGGAATTCAAATTTCTAAAGGGGCCGTTATTTTCAAATGTTATTCTTGCTGACGAAATTAACCGGACACCTCCCAAGACCCAGGCCGCCTTATTGGAGGCCATGCAAGAGCGTCAGGTTACCGTAGGCCGGGTCCGACACAAGCTAGACAGCCCGTTTTTTGTCCTTGCCACTCAAAATCCAATTGAGCAGGAGGGGACATATCCCCTTCCTGAGGCGCAGCAAGACCGATTCATGTTCAAGGTTTTCGTGCGCTATCCCTCTTTCAGTGAAGAAATGGAAATCGCAAGGCGCACCACTGGCACAAGTTCCGATTCAATTCGTCCAGTTCTTGATGGTCAGCAAATTTTGAAGTTGCAGGATTTGGTTCGTCGTGTGCCTGCATCCGACCATGCATTGCGTTACGCACTTGCATTAGTGCGTCAAACTCGAATCGGAGAACCGGGTGTGCCAGCTTTCGTTTCGGATTGGCTTTCTTGGGGCGCCGGGCCTAGGGCAGTCCAAAACTTGATCCTTGGCGCAAAGGCCCGCGCCCTCTTGAAGGGCCGTGTCCATGTTCAAACTGAGGATATCAAAGCATTGGCTTGTCCAGTGCTCCGTCATCGTATTTTGGTTAATTTTACCGCTGCTAGCGAAAGAATCACTTCAGACGATGTTATTACTCGTTTGGTGCGGGAAACCCCCGATAAGGAAAATGACCTACTTAAGGATGAACGGTTGAAACCGATTTTTGCAGCATGAATGCTGTTTTTTGGCTTGGTATCCGGTGGGACGTAAGGAATGGCAGATCGGGAAAAGGATGGAAAAAATTATCGGCGGTTCCTTGATCCTGCGGTTCTGGCGGGAATAGGCCGGTTGGAGCTTCGTGCCCATCAAGCTGTGGAAGGCTTTCTTGCCGGCATGCACCCTTCCCCATTTTTTGGTCACTCTGTCGAGTTTGTCCAGCATCGTGAATACACAACCGGCGACGATATTCGCCACCTTGACTGGAAGGTATGGTCAAAAACTGACCGTTTTTACATCAAGCAGTTTGAGGCCGAAACCAACCTTCGTTGCACATTGGTTGTTGATGTTTCTGAATCCATGGCTTACGGTTCTGGTCCATTGAGCAAAATGCAGTATGCCGCAACGGCTGCTGCCAGTGCTGCATGGTTGCTGCTGCGGCAGCAGGATGCGGTGGGCATGGTGACCTTTGATTCTTCGATCCGATCCATAATTCCGCCTCGAAGCCAATCCAGGCATCTTGATGCAATAGTTGCCGCTTTGGGGAATGACCGGCCACGGGAAAAAACCGATATATTTGGTATTTTGAAAAAAGTTGCTCAAAATTTGCCTACCAGAGGTCTGGTTGCAATTTTTTCCGACCTTCTTGTGGATAGGGATGCTCTTACCAAGGGCTTGCAAATGTTAAGGCAACGCAAGCACGAGGTGGTCCTATTTCATTTGATGGATAAAGATGAGGTGGATTTTCAGTTCATGGGGCCCACTCGCTTTGAGGGTATGGAGTCCATGCCTGAACTGCTATGCGATCCGGCTGCTTTACGGGAGGGATACCTCAGGGAATTGGGAGAGTTCCTTCAAGAAGTGCGCCGAGCCGCAACAAAACAGGGAGTTAGTTACCAATTTATTCGCACGGATGAACCCCTTGATGCCGTGTTGACAAGGTTTTTGCACCAACGGGAAGCGGTCCGTCAAGGACGGCCGAATTTGCCCGGATAATCGGAGGAGAGGCTTCCTTTGGCCGGTTTGCTTGGTATTTTTCTCAATCCTTGGGCCTTGGCAGCGGCGGGTTTGCTCGCATCTGTTCCTGTGATCATTCATTTGATCAATCGAATGCGTTATCGGCGTGTTCGCTGGGCAGCCATGGAGTTTTTGTTAGCCGCTCAAAAACGGATGAAGCGGAAGATGATCATTGAGCAGCTTTTGCTGCTGGCATCAAGGGTTTTGCTGGTAATTTTGATCGGTTTGTTGCTATCGCGCTGGTTGATTAGCGGTTCACCTCCTGCGCTCCCTGAGGATTGGATTCTTCACGAGGTTGTCCTAGACGATAGTACCAGCATGTCCGATAGCTCCAGAGATGCCGGAGCCGGTTCGGATTCTTTTGCATTGGCAAAAGATGGCATTCGTTCCCTTGCGGAATCTTCTCTTGTTTCCAAAATTCCTACCCGAATGCGACTTCGGCGTGCTAGCGAACCGGGTAAAATCCTGTTCGATGAGCAGCTAGGTGATGAATCATTTGGGGCGCTTGTCGAATTTCTGAATTCAACTAACCTGCGGTCCTACCGAGTCAATTTGATTGATGCCTTGGAAGTCGCGAAGAATGATTTAATTGGTCAATTCCCTGATTTAAAAACAAGGAAATTGCTTCATTTTTTTAGTGATGTTCGAAAGGCTGATTGGTCGGATGGCAAAATCAAGGAAACCATGAATTCCGCCGAAGCTGTTCAGTGGCGCATTCATGACTGTGCAGTCCCGATTCGCGATGAGCAGTTGCGCCCTGACCAGCATGGTAATTTGGCCATATTGGCTTTGGGATCGGAATCACGGTTAGGTTTAGAGGGGCAACCGCTGGAGTGTTGGGCAAAAGTGGCGAATTTTGGAGCGCAGCCGAGATCTGCATTTTTGGCTATAGAATTGAACGGCAAACGTGACCCATCTGCATCTCGACAAATCGAAAGTCTGCCTCCTGGGCAAATTGTTGAAGTTCGGTTTCGAATTATTCCAAGCCGTGGAGGTAGCACGGTAAAGGATGGTCTTCCATCAAATGATGCTAAAACCGGTCAGGCAGAAAACAAGGATGCCTTGAAGGATGGATTGGCCCGGAGGGCTTCTTCCTCACCAATGGCCATTCGAGCGATTTTGGAAAATGATTCGGGTGAAGGTGTACCTGCGGATAATATTCGTGACATGGTTCTAGAAGTAAGGGACCGGATCCCGCTTTTGATTGTTGATGGCACCATTCAGCCAGGTGCAAGTACATCAAGCGACTCCCTTTATTTTGGTGCGGCTCTAAACCCCCAACTATTTGAACCAATTTTTTTAGAGCCCGCTGATCTTGAAAAACAGGATATGCCTTCGTTTGCCTTGGTTGTTTTGCTGAATGTTGCTGAATTGACTGATACTGCGGTAGTTAAGCTGGATAATTATGTCAAATCAGGTGGCGGGCTTGCATGGTTTGCTGGTGATAGAACAGTTTCAGGATTTTGTAATCGTCTATTTGAACAACATGATGGGCTTTTTCCAGTACTTTTAGCAGGGCAAGCATCGCCGATTCTTTCTGAGAAAGAACGGGAGGAAATGAAGCGTGATGAATCTCCCAAAGTTGTTTTTCCTGATCTTAATAACCCTGTAGTTGCAGGTTTATTGCCCTTTCGTCAAGTTTTCAAGCATTTGAGAATGGAAAGGCATTGGCCCTCCATTGAATCAAGTAGGTGGAATGACCAAACTGAAACCCTCTTGGCCCTCCCTTCCAAAGCTTGGCAAATTGCGGGCCAGCGCGAAGCCCTGAAACGCGAAATTCTTGATATTTTTGCTTTGGATAAGTCTCCTTTTACCCTGCCAGCAATTGCTCCTGTTTTGGGTATCTTGGAACTTGAAATTGGAAAAACGCGTTCAAAAATCGCAACCTCTGGTCAGTTTGAAATTGTCAGGGCACTTGAGGACCTGCTGCGATTGCAGCAAACTGGCGAAGGGACCCGCATTGGACAAACGGTTTGGGACCTCCCAGAGTTAATTCAGGTTCAAGACAAACTAAAATCCGTAATCCGTAAAATTCAACAAGGAGATCCCCTAATGGTTGCGCGCCCAATCGGGCGTGGCAATGTGCTGGCTTTTTTGTCTTCTGCAGGCCCTGCCTCATCGCGAAGCGGATTGACAGGGGACTCAATTGGTATTTGGAATGAGTGGGCTAATGGATTCCTTTCTGCCACTTTTCCAATTCTGGTTCAAGACAGCCTCTTTTACCTGTTGAGACAAAATTCCGATTCGCGCAGCAAGGAATTTTCCCTAAGCCAATCAGGTGGATTGGGTAATTTTCCAAGTCCGGTGGTAATGGAGTCCCTCTATTATCCCCAGCAGGCTACTGTGATAGCCGGTAAATCGATTGAAAATTCAAAGGTTTTTCAAGTGGCCACCAAAATTTTTCAGAATCCCGAGGCTCTTTGGTCAATTGGAATTGATTCCCAGCAAAATCCCGGATTGTTGACATACAGTATTCGGCCAGATTCAACATCAGTCACTCAGGTTCGCGGTGCCGTGGCCTTCAATGTTGACACCTTTGAAAGCGATTTAAAAAGGGCTTCCCAAGAAGAGGTAGACCCTAGAACCGGAAAATCGAAAACTGAAACATCTGCTGATTGGTTCAAGCTCGAACCTGTGAATAATCAAACTCGGCAAAATTCAGAAATGCTGATTCAGAAGCGCTCTTTGGACGCATCGGAAACTCCTTGGTTGATTGTTGCATTATTGGCTTTATTGATTGTGGAACAATTTTTGGCGTGGCGATGTAGCCACATTGGCGGCAATCTAGCCAACTTCACCTCGAAGGGGGTGGCTTGATATGGAAACCGCCCAAAGCATTATCAGTTTGGAAGAGCGCTTAGTTCTTCGCAGAACAGAGGAGCTTCCTCTATCCTTGCCTGGAATTGATCTTCAACCGGCTTGGGTTTGGTGGGTTGTAGGTGGCGCTCTGTTTGCCTTTGCATTGTTTTTATTTTGGATCATTTGGCGTCGTGAGGTTGCAGTAATTGGGCTGTTGAAGTCGTTATGCCTTGCTTTGCCAAGGTTGTTAGTTTTTGCCTTGCTGCTTGTGGTGTTTCTTCTTCCTGCTTGGGAAGAAACATTGGTCCGCCATGAGATTGAGGAGAAGGCTGGAAAAGTTTTGGTTCTGGTTGATGTTTCGGGGAGCATGACAGGAGTTTCAGACACTGTAAAAGTAAACCCTGGGGTTATTGATTCTAAATCGAATACCAAAAGGCAGGATTTGGTTTCGGCGCTGTTAAAGAATCAAAGTCGATTCCTTCAGCCCCTTTTAGCTAAGAATCCTGTTCATATGTTTCGGTTTGGGCGTTTTATCGATGATGAAGGCCTTGTTTTTGAAGGGGATGGTACTCGCACAACCACAGAACTGCAAACAGCAACACGGGAATTTAAAAAAGCCATTCAGGTTTGGACGGCGCAAGAAGAAAATCGCCTTCTGGAGCATGCATCAAAGGCAGAGTCTGTTGCCAAGCCAGCTCCCCTGCTTAAGGGAACTTTTAAAAATAGGGGACCTTTATTAGACCTGTGGTTAAGGCCAGGTTCGAAAACTGCTGATGTTCCGGCATTTGCAGGATTGCCATTTGCTGAGCGTGAATGGTTGGAAAAGCTTATGCAAGATAGTGCAGCAAAGGTGGTAGGGGGAGATTTTTCTGGGACAAATGTTGCCGATTCAGCCTTGAGGCTCCTTGAGAATGATAAGGACCCGCTGGTTCAAGGTGTAGTCATTGTCACCGACGGTCGTGCAACAGAAGGTGACGCTCAATCTTTTGACAGATTGCGGGAAGTGTCCGTTGCCCGTTCCTTGCCCATTGTGGTTTTGGGTGTTGGCAAAGATTCCAATCTTCGCAAATCCAGTACAGATATAGTTGATCTGAGAGTTCCATCTGTAGTTGAGCCACAGGATCGGTTTCGTGTTGCGTTTGAGGCGATTGGTGTTGGCCGGGCTTCAGAGAGTTTAGGCGTTGGAGATGGCGAACTTTCGATTAACCGAGTTCGAAGGCTTTCGAATGGCAAAGAGGAGGAACTTGAAATAGAAATTGTTGAACCGTTGCCTCCAATTGAAAAAGGTGTGCCGCGTCAACAAGGTGATGATTCATCCAGAAAACGGATCAACCTTGGCAAAAACATTTCCATACAGCTCACTGGTGAATTACCCAAGTTTGATAACAGTTCGCCACCCCGGTTGGAAGCAAGTTTTATTTTGGATGCCAATGTACTTGCCGCAGCGGTGGGAAAGTCGGGAGAGCTTGGCAATAAAAGTTGGGAAATAGCTGAAACAGGTGATACTGAACTTCGTGTCAGTGCGAGGCTGAAAAGACCTGCCAACGAAACTGGAGCCCCAGTTATCAATCGGGGGCCGGCCCGCGTGACTGTTTCGCGAAGGCCGTTACGGGTTTTGCTCGTTGCAGGTGCCGCTGGCCGGGAATATCAATTCGTACGCACTCTCTTGGTAAGGGAAATGGAGAAAAAGCGCGCACAAGTGAGTATCTGGTTGCAACTTCCCCCTGGCGCAACCACCAAACGGCCGAATATTGTTCAAGATGTCCCCCCGGAGCGGATGCTGGATTCATTTCCCCCTAGATTCACGCCAGGTGTTGGAGAAGACAAGGACGACCCAACCGATTTGGCTTCTTTTGACTTGGCAGTGATGTTTGATCCTGACTGGTCGCAAATTGATGCTGCCCAATTTCGCAACCTGCGCACTTGGGTTGACAATGGTGGTGGCCTCATAACAGTTGCCGGCCCTGTTCACATGCTTCAGTTGGCAAGGCCTGGGGCAGATCAGGATAGGTTTGCGCCGCTTTTGGACCTGCTGCCTGTTCGCCCTCGCGATAGCCGTCTCGATGCCGGAGAGCGCCCGCCTGACAAGCCTTGGCCGCTTAATTTTGACGCTGCAAGTCCGGAGCTTGATTTCCTGCGTTTAACCGATCAGCCTGATAAATCGGTTGAGGAGGACTGGGCGGATTTTTTTGCTGCGAGTGATCCGAACGGATTTTTCAATTATTATCCCATCATTGAGGAAAAAAAAGGCGCGCTCGTGGTTGCCCGCTATGGGGATCCGCGTTCAGCTCTACGGACCGGTGAAAAACACCCATGGTTGGTGGTGACCGCTCCTGCATCTGGTCGCCGTGTGGTTTGGTTGGGTTCTGATGAAACCTGGCGGTTACGGATGAGGCGTGAATCTTACCATGAGAGGTTCTGGACCAAGTTGACCCGTTGGGCAGCTAGTGGTGGAAAAACTCGGGTGATTCCATACCCAAGGAATCCTTACAGGAGTGACAGGCCTGTTGAGCTTGAAGTCAAGATTGAGGATAGAACTGGCAAACCTCTTATTGAGACAGGTAATTCACGCGAGGGGCCCCGGTTGGTGCTTACCCCACCTAGCGGTATCAACGCAGCCGATTTTCCAAGTGTGACCCCACTTGAACCAATTCCAGGTCGTAAGGGGTTATTTAGATGTGTGATGAAAATCAGCCAGCCAGGTGCTTATGAGGCAGTGGTGGAGGTTCCTTCAACCAAGGATAAATCGACAGGGGTATACTTGGTGGTTGAAGCCCCCCCAGATCCCGAACAACGGGATATTTCGCCAGATCGTGGTGCTTGGCGGCGTCTAGCTAGTCCTTTGTCAATTTTAGTAGATCGTATTAGCGAGTCCGATTACCAAAAGGTTTCTAGTGTTTTGTCAAAGCCTAGCACAAACAGTTCGAATGCAAATATTGAAGCCAATAATGAAGCGAAGTTGGTTTTGGAACTGCAAAATGCGGACGTTGTCCCCTTGTGCTTCAATCCTGTGAGGCAGCAGGATGAGAAGATTTTGCCTGGAAAAACCCGGGTTACAGATATATGGGATCGAGGTTTCCAAATTTCATCGAAAACTTGGTTTTCCAATCAGCCTTTGACAATTCCCTATTTTTTGATTGCAATTGTTTTCCTTTTGGGATTTGAATGGTCATTGCGTAAATACTTCCGACTGGCCTGAGTGGAGCATGTTTTAGATGCCTGGATCAGTGGGAAAAAAAATTGGAAGAGGCGGTATTGATTCATTATTTGTGCAGGTTCGTACCTTGCTCCGGCGGTATATTCTGCTTGATTGCCTTGCTATTTTTATATTTTTCTTAATTGCTTGGGTTTTGTTAAGTAGCATTTTTGATCATGGCATGTTTCGGTTTTTTGGCTTTGACTTGGTCTTGGATGGACCTGTTTTTTTGCGAACCTGGCAAAAATGGATACTTTTGGGAGTGTTAGCAGCGTTTCTGATTCCAAGGTTTTTGTTGTTATTTCGACCAAAAACTGACAAAGATTTGGCAATGGTTTTGGAAAAGAGGTTTCCTGGGGCTTTTCAGGAGACCCTTCTTACTTCTCTCGACCTTTCCGATTCTGAAAAGGTTCGATCTTCAGGATTTTCGGATTCTTTGGTTAGACAAACAAGAATGCACGCCGAAGGCGCTGCCGAGCAGGTTGACCCAAAGCTGTTGTTAACCTGGGGCCGGCTCAATAAACGGTTGGTCGGAACGGGTTTACTGGTTGTCGCATTTTTTCCACTTTTATGTGGTTGGGGATTTATTGAAAAACAATTTGTTAAATCTTCGGACCCGATGCATGGTTCTTTGGTTCATGAAACAATTGACAACCTTGGATTTTGGTGGGACAGAACTGTTGGTGGTTCCGATGTGGCTTGGCCAAGGACCGCCTTTGCCCGTGTTATTGGTTTTGCAACCGATGGCATACGGAAAGTTGGTAAAGGCACTTCTTTTAATATCCAAGTGCATGCCCATAGGTTTTTGATTGCTGGAAAAACGGAAGGAAAGGTTCTAGACGAGGCTGGCAAGTGGCTGTCCTTGGCTGGTGTGCCAGCGGAACAGTTGAAAGAGTCATTATCCCGATTGGAAGGGACCTGCGAAAATGGTTGGCGCCCACTAACTTGGTTTGATCTGGATAAAGTCTTTGGGAAGAGCCTACCTGAATTAGCCCAAGGTTTGCCCCCAAGGGCACCTTGGGTAGGGCAGAAGCTGGATGCTCCAGCACTCTTTGATGATTTGGTTCAGTATTCAGAGCAGCTTGTTTTATTAAAAAATGAACCTAATCCCTCTACTGCCGATGACATTGAAGTGGCCAAAAAAATTCAAACTATAAAGTTTATGTTGGAGGATAAGGCAAAGTTGATGGGATTGGGACGCAAAATTCGTGTCCTTCCCCTTCCAGATAAAGTTACCTTGGAAATTTCGGAAAATCAGGGCAGAAGTGAGGGGCTTGTTGCATCACCAAAACCTGTTTCCCACACGATTCAAGCAGATGGGAACAATCCGAGAAATTTTATTCACCGGATCCAATCGGTTCCTTGTGATTTAGATATTCGTGTCAGTGTTGCTGATCACCATGGTCCGGCGAGATTTTTATTGGCAATCCAGCCTACTCCGCTTTCAAAATTGTTAGTTCGAGAAGTTAGACCAGGCTACCTCAAGAAAACCATTGATCCGATGGTTGATGGGGAGGCGCGTGACAAAGCATTAATCGAATTGGCTTCTATTACCGAAACAGTGGATTTGGGTGACCGATTAGGATCCAGGATTGACGAAACAGAATTGGTATTTCCCGCAGGTTCCCAGATTGTTCTGGAGGGTAGTCTTCCGATAGATCGAAAATGGGGTTCTGCCCGGTTTGAATGGGGATCATCCAAAGATGTTGGTCGCCCAATTAATAATCGATTGTCTCTTAAGGGGGAGAGGGAGTTACTACTTGAAACTCCCAAGGTCCTTTCCACCGCGAATATTAGATTGGTGCTTGAGGATTCCGACGGGATCATGGGGGAAAGAAAGGTCAAACTGACTCCAGATCCTGATGAAGCTCCGACTTTGGAAGTCAGGCCAAGTGATGATTTGCGCGAAACGGATAGGGGGTTTGTAAGTACCGCTGGGGGCCGTATCCCTTGGGTTGGGTCCGCAAGTGACAAGCAGGGGCTTGGCAGGGTGAACCAAGTACATAGTGTTCGGGTTGCGCGAGAAGAAGGCGTAGCGGTTTCGCTGGTTGGATCGATTGGCATGGCTTCCTCTTCAGGATTTGCAAGGTTGTTCCCACTTGGGCAAGCGGGCGCTGTCCTTTTATCTGGGCCTGGTCAACGCGTTCCTAGGCGGGTTACAGCTTTGGTGGGATCGGCTTTTCAAGGTGGGATTTCAGCGACTTTGTCAGCGCCTGGGCTTTTGCATTCGACACTAAATGGAGTACCTGTTGAAAAAATCAGGGTATTGCCTGGGTTTGTACGAACTTTTCGGGCAGTTAGCGCATCATCACCCTTAAACCAATTTGCACTTGAGGCAGATGGTCCAGGAATAAGTCCCGCAGTTGGAAATGATTTCCCGCTTCCTTCTGCACTTGAGGGCCGCAACACTGGAGATGTAATAGAATACGGCAGAACAATGGTTGATTTGCGTATGGAAGCCGAGGACTTGGATGTTGTTACTACGGCAGGGGATGGAAAAGCCGGTCAACCCCACCGAACAACAAGTCCCGGGGTGGTCATCAGGATTATTTCAGATGATGATATGCTTGATTTGCTTCAAGGGGATTTTTTGCGACTAAGGGCTCAGGTGCAAGAGGCGCGTGATTTACTTTTACCAGTTGACCCATCGATTCGAACCTCTGTCCGGCATCTATTTGAGCTCCAAGGATTAGAGTCTGAGTTGCGAGAAACAGAAAATCGTTTAGACCCCACGCGTCGAGATGGTGAAAGCGTTACCCGCTTATTGGAAGAGGTGCGTGGCCGTGGGCGAGAAATCGAGCAGGCATTTCTGCGTCTTTTGCGCCAAACGGCCTTGGTTGGATTTGAAGTTAAGCGGGAGCAAACGCAAGTTGCAAAAATGCTTGGTCAACTTAACCGTGAGATGATTGGGGCAGTGGATGGAACAGTCGAGCAGTTCAACCGTGCCCGAGAGGCAAATGCCCCGGCAGTTGAACGGATTAGCAAGATGCGCGAAGCCAGTATTAGGGCTAGAGAGCTGATTAGCTTCATGGACCTGATTCTTGACGCAATGGGCGGCTCTTCTGATCTCAATCGTGAAGTTACGCGTCTTAGAGGTATCCTAAGGGAACAGGAATCGCAGGCCAAAAAGTTGGAGATTTTAAGAAAAGACTTAGTCAATCGGCTATTAGATGATCTTTTAAAGCCATAATCTTTTGCTGATTGAGCTATTTTCTTCACGAACTTGGGAAATGTAATAGTACTGGCAAAGCAGGGCAAGCCAGCGTGTATTGGCTCTAGTTAGGGGATTTTGATGTCTATATCGCTCCGGCCCAGAACGTAGAAGGCGATTTTAACTAATTTTTGTCTTTAAATTTTGTTATTTCATTGAAATCAGGAATGTGATTGTTCTGATTCCTTCTTGGCAGTAGAGACAAGGTCGAGAAATTCAGGTTGGGCCAACAGTTCGCGGACATGTCGATGGGCAATAGATTCCGGGGCTGTCAATTCCTCGACCTTCCACCAGCGCACAGCTTCAGTTTCCCCGGTTAGTAAGCTGGGATTGAATTGTAGAAACGAAGCAACCAAATAAACGGGCTTCTGTCTCCAGGTCACCCTGACATCGTGGCAAGCGTCAAACAATGTGTAGCGTTGTTCCATTAAAGCTTTTTTTTGCATGCCATGTTTTTTTGCTGCTTCATCAAGAGCCATCAACGCTCCCATACTTATCTGGCCGGTAATTGGCGGGCCTGATGTAATTTGGAAAGGTTTCCCGAAATAATCACAAGATGGGTGATGGATCAGGTTTTTGGGCTGAATTCGGGGTGAACCAAAGCCAAGTGATTGAATGAAATTGCCCCCTGGAACTGGGAAACTGGTTTGGCCGGAGGTTTTGGCTACTAAGCCGGCTTCTTCGGCTAGTTCCTTCAGTGCTGCCTCGGCGGGAGACTCATTTTCATCAATTCCACCTTTGGGAAAATGCCACCCTTGGCCCCCATAGGAACTGTAAACCAGTGCTAATCTGCCTTGACGGTCGACAACCGCCATTCCGGCCACAGGGCGGGGAAATTCACGGTCTTGCCATTGAATCAGAGTTTCACGAATGGGGGTAAACATGAAAATCCAAAAGAGTCATTGGGAATCCGGCCTCATTTGCCTTTTTTAGCGAAAAAAGTGGTTGAGTCTCCCCCCAATATCGGTCAGTATAATATCACTACCTGCCCGAGGCCCTTTGTGGGGCCACCCCGGCCTAATTATTTCCCGCCTTTCGTGACTGCCTTCTAGGTTTTGAAAACCTTTGGCATTTTATCATCGGCGGGCATGTTTAGTGGCTTGGGAGTGGCGGAAAGAAGAACTGTTCTGGCGACGGTCATGTTACCGCCCGAGGGAAACCAGCATGAAGGCTTCAAGACGGAGTGTGATGAAAGTAGCGGGTAGTTCAATGGCAGCGACGGCATTCGCAGGAATGTCGGTTCCGTTGGTCCATGCCGCCGAGGAAAACGAAATTCGCGTGGCTTTAGTGGGTTGCGGTGGTCGTGGCACAGGAGCCGCCCTGAACGCGCTGAAGACTAAAGGGCCGATCAAGCTGGTCGCAATGGCCGATGTTTTTCCGGACAAGATGGAGGGTAGCTTTAAATCGATTAGCGCTGCCATGAAAGAATCTGGCCAAGAAAGTCGAGTAGATGTTCCCAAGGAGCGACAATTCATCGGCTTCGACGGCTACAAAAAAGCGATGGACTGCCTGCGTCCCGGGGATGTAATCATTTCGGCAACCCCACCAGCGTTTCGTTGGGTACATTTCACCTACGCAATCGATAAAGGCCTAAACGCTTTCATGGAGAAGCCGGTCACTGTTGACGGCCCAACTTCCAAGAAGATGTTCGCCTTGGCTGAGGAGGCAAAGAAAAAGAACCTGAAAGTAGGCGTGGGCCTCATGTGTCGTCACTGCGATGCGCGCGGTGAACTTTTCAAGCGCATCAAGGATGGCCAAATCGGTGACATCATTCTGATGCGGGCCTACCGCCAGCACGGGCCTGTGGCTAGCGGCTTTTCATTGCCCAAGCCAAACGACATCAGCGAGTTGTCGTACCAGATTCGCCGTTTCCACAGTTTCCTGTGGGCTTCGGGTGGATCCTTTAGCGATTACCTCATCCACAACATTGACGAATGCTGCTGGATGAAGGATTCATGGCCTGTAAAGGCAGAAGCCAGTGGTGGTCGTCATTACCGTGGCGACTATATCGACCAAAACTTTGACTCCTACTCAGTTGAGTACACCTTCGGTGATGGTGCCAAGCTGATGATGGAAGGCCGTACCATTTCCGGTTGCGACCAACAGTTTGCAAGTTTCGCCCATGGTTCGAAGGGCTCGGCGATTATTTCCATCGCCGGCCATGCCCCGTCTCGCGCCCGTATTTTTAAGGGCCAGAACATGACCAAAGCGAACCAAGTGTGGGGCTATGGCGAAGAACCTGATCCTTACCAACTTGAATGGGATCATCTGGTTGATGCAATCCGTAACGACAAGCCCTACAACGAGGCCAAGCGCGGCACAGAAGCTAGCCTTGTGACTTCTATGGGGCGAATGGCTGCCCACACCGGTAGGGCTGTCACTTTTGACCAGATGCTGAATTGTGACCATGAATTCGCACCTGATTTGGACAAGCTGGTTCTTGATGGGCCTGCCCCCGTGAAGGCTTACGCAAATGGCAAGTATCCTGTGCCTCAACCAGGTATTCTCACCAAGCGCGAATACCAAGCCTGATTGGCTTGGAGTTTGGTTGCAAGAAATTGAAATAAAGGGCCGTTCCTACCGGGGGCGGCCCTTTTTCATGGTTCGTCCCTCTGAAATCAATTAATCAGAAAAATTGCACGCATTTACCCAGGATGAACCGATCCCGGGCAATTGATTACCAAGTTGTCAAAGAAACTATGCCGGACCACTTATATGGGGCCAAACCATACAAGGACCGGATAAAGGGAAGTCTTCCTACGCACCTTTCATATTTTCGATTTTGATGCCATGTATCGAAGTGTTGGGAGCCCATTTTTTTACAGAACTGTTTTTGTTTGAGTTGGTTTGCTGTTTTGAATGTGCAGAGAGCGATATTGGCCACAAAATCCAACAGACCAATACTTTAGGAATTTATTTGGCGTAAGAAAGCAGGCCCGGGCCAATTGGCACGGGCCTGTCTCCTGAAATTTTAGAATCGAAATGCGAATCAACCGAATGGGGACATGTCAACTTCCTCGGCGCCGGTCCTTGTGGTCAAGCGATGCCCTGACAAACTCCCGGAATAGAGGGTGAGACTTGGTTGGTTTTGATTTGAATTCTGGGTGGCTTTGCACCGCAAGGAACCAAGGGTGATCGGGTATTTCAACCACTTCGACTAAATTTCCATCTGGGCTCGTGCCAGAAAAACGCATCCCGTTTGATTCGAAAATCTGCCGGTAAGCGTTGTTGAATTCATAACGATGGCGGTGGCGCTCAAGGACTTCATCAGCCCCGTATACCTTATGGGCCAAACTGCTCGGCGTCAGTTTGCATGGATAGGATCCCAACCGCATGGTGCCACCCATATCGGTAATACTGAATTGATCATCAAGTAGACAAACGACCGGGTCTCGGGTGTCAGCATCAATCTCTGTTGTGTTGGCTTCTTTGAGACCCAAAACGGAACGGGCAAATTCAATTACTGCGCATTGCAGTCCCAGGCAGATACCAAAAAATGGTATTTTTTTCTCGCGAGCATAGCGGACCGCAGCGAGCTTGCCTGGGATTCCGCGATAACCAAAGCCTCCAGGCACCAAAATACCATCCAGCCCAGCCAAGGCACGGTCTGCCCCGTCGCGTTCGACTTCCTCACTGTCAATTCGGCGCACCACCACACGGGATTCCAAAGCAATCCCAGCGTGATCAAGTGATTCATAAATGGATTTGTATGCGTCTGAAAGGCTGATGTATTTGCCAACAACGCCTATGGATACTTCTTGGCGGGGGTTGAACACCCTGTTCAGCATTGATTGCCAAACGCTCATGTCGAGTTGTTTGGTCTCGAGATCCAATTTTTCAACAATAATCTGGTCAAGCTTATTGGCACTAAGGCTTACCGGGACTTCATAAATAGATAATTCTTTATCGCGCTCCTCGATTACTGCCCGGCGTTCCACATTGCAAAAAAGTGCGATTTTGTCCTTCATGCCTTCGCTCATCTCCCGCTCGGTGCGACAGATTAGAACATCGGGCTGAATGCCGATTTGGCGGAGTTGCATAACGCTAGTTTGGGTCGGTTTGGTTTTTGATTCACCTGCGGCCTTAAGGTAAGGGACCAAGGTGAGATGGATGTAAAGGCAATTGTTTTTACCCACATCCAAGGCGAATTGGCGGATTGCCTCAAGGTAGGGTAGGCCTTCGATGTCGCCAACTGTTCCACCCAGTTCGGTGATAACAACATCGACATCGCTTGTGGCAACGCCACGAATGGCTGATTTGATCTCGTCGGTTACATGCGGGATTACCTGAACAGTGCTACCCAAGTATTCGCCACGGCGCTCTTTTTGCAGGATTGACTGGTAAATTCGCCCACTGGTGTAGTTGCTTTGGCGGGTAAGAGGGCCGGAAGTGAACCGTTCGTAGTGCCCCAGGTCTAGGTCGGTTTCTGTGCCATCATCCAGAACATACACTTCGCCATGCTGGTAAGGGCTCATGGTGCCGGGATCAATATTCAAGTAGGGGTCAAGCTTTTGGAGGCGCACCCGAAGCCCACGATTTTCGAGCAGCAGGCCAACCGAGGCACTTGTGAGCCCTTTGCCCAGCGAGCTTACTACGCCACCGGTTACGAATATATGCTTGCAGATATGTTTAGACATCGGGAGTTGGTGCCATTTGGTTGGACGCCCGCCGGCCCTAATGTCCATAACAGTTAGGCCGCGCGGCGCCCGAGTTGTTGATATTGTTCTACAAAACTGCGGTAGTCTTCAAAGGTGTCCACGCCAATTCCCGCATTTTGGACTTTACCTACAGCGATGGAACTCCCTGTGGCCAATACCCTTAGCTGTTCCAGTTTTTCAGCCTGTTCAATCGGGTGAACTGGCTGACTGGCCAAACGCATCAGGAAGTCCTTCCGATAGGCGTATAGGCCTACATGCTGCCAAACCAAGCCCCGTAATTGTTCAGGAGTGGGGGCAGAGTTGTCCCGAATGTGAGGAATTGGGCTGCGGCTGAAGTAGAGGGCCCTGCCCCGATCGTCGATTACGGCTTTGACCACATTAGGGTTTTTGTAGGATTCCAAGCTATGAAGCGGGGTTACCAAAGTGGCCATATCGGCGTTGGGGTCGTTTTCAAGCAGTTCAAAGAGCAGGTCTAGCTTGGCGGGATCAATGAGAGGCTCATCTCCTTGGAGATTAAGAATGAGCTGGAAATTGCGATTTTCAGCAACCTCGGCTACCCTGTCCGTGCCAGAGGGGTGATCTTCCCTAGTTCGAACGACCTCTGCACCAAAGCTTTTACAGGCTTGCTCGATTCGGTCATCATCGGTGGCGACAATAACCCGGTCGGCTAACTTGCTTTGCCACGCCCTTTCATAGACATGCTGCACCAGAAATTTACCAGTTTCGCGCAAAAGTGGTTTGCCAGGAAGACGGGAGGAAGCAAAACGGGCGGGGATAACGATTAACTTGCGCATGGGATTCCTTTACCCTGGGCCACAAAACACAACTTAATAAGTCGGCTAGACTATGCTTAGGCCCGCTTGGCAGGCCTTTGTGGCAAAAGATAATGCACTGGTCTCCTCTGCGGAATCAACCTCATGTCTCAGTCGCCATCTTGCCCAGAGTCGCAATTTGACCCAGAGCTCCAGGTGGACTATGTAGTGGTGGCAGCCCATCCGGATGATGCGGAGATTGGTCTGGGGGGAACCATTTTGCTTTTGAAAAGCCAAGGGCATCGGGTTGGTGTGATTGATTTAACAAGTGGTGAACCGACACCTTTGGGCTCGGAGGAAATTAGACACCATGAAACCAAGGAGGCTACTGCCAAGCTTGGGTTGGACCAGCGTATCAATCTACGGTTGCCCAACCGTTGTTTGGAGAACTCCTTGGAGGCCAGGGCGAAGCTGGCCACAGTTTTTCGCCTGTGGCGGCCAAAGGTTATTTTTACGCACCATTGGGAAGATGCCCATCCTGACCATGTGGCAGCAAGTGCACTAACTGATGCGGCAAGATTTTGGGCAAAGCTTAGTAAAACGGATATGAAAGGGCCGCCCTGGTACCCGCCTAAGGTGCTGTATTATTTCTCCTTGCATTTACGGCAGCAACCTAATGCGGATTTGGTAATTGATATTTCTGAGTATTTTGAAAAAAAACTTGAAGTGTTGCGTAGCTATCATTCTCAACTAATTCAGGGCAGAAACCCCTCCCCTACCCTTCCCCTTGAAGATGTTGAAACCCGAGCCAAGGCGTTTGGTTGGACCATACAGCGCAAGTACGGTGAACCCTTGGCGAGTCGGGAGGGATTGGGTCTTACCTCTTTGGATCATTTTGTTTGAAGGTTTTTTGGGAAATTGCCCCCAGCCTTTTTGCAGTTTGATCTGGTTGTGAGGTTCGGTCATGCGAGTGAGCCTCTTGAATTGAATGGATGTAAAACATCTACCTCACTGGCCAGTCAAATCATCCGAAATAATTTATTACGGAATAACACCTCGAGAAGACATCCGGAGACATGGCGTGCCCAAGGAGGTCTATGTCCTAGCGTTGACCAAGCAGGGGGAGCGGTTCGTTTTTGTTTACGACCGCGAAAGTCAGGATGAGCTTTTAGAGGACCTGCAGGATCTTGCCGGGGAAGCCACATGCCCTTTGACAGGATTTGATGTGGCGGTACTGGCTGGGAAAATGCGTGAGCAGGTGCAGCAAGGAGAGCCTGCTCGCCTTGGATGAGTGGGCTTTCAAGTGGGATAAAATTCCCCAAGGAGCCATTCCATGCGGCCGGAAATGGCAGATTATTTGAGACACCTTTCGCTCGAGAAAGGTTCGTCCCCACACACGGTAAAATCATATCGCGAAGATCTAACCCAGGCGGTGGATCACCTGTTTGAGAAATTTGGCAAAAGTTTGAAGGTTGGCCAAGTGACTCCGCGCCATCTTCGAGGTTGGTTGGCTTGGATGCAGGAAAAAAGCTACTCGCGTTCAACAATCAGCCGTCGGTTGTCAGCGGTTCGTTCGTGGTTTCGCTATTTGCGTTTGCGTGAAAAGGTGGACTCAAACCCGGCCGATGGATTGAAAGGGCCCCGCAAAGAGCGATTGCTGCCCCGGTTTTTGACGCGCACGGAAATGGACACCCTGCTGGAGGCTGATCCCGGCGAAAAAAAACTGGCTCCCCGTGATCAAGCTTTATGGGAAGTGTCCTACTCTGCAGGGGTGCGCGTCAGTGAGCTTGTGGGTTTGAATCTGGATGACCTTGATCCTGATCAAGGAGTGGCGGTGGTTCGTGGAAAAGGAAAACGTGAAAGGTTGGTCCTGCTTGGTCCCATGGCTATGGAGGCGATAAATCGCTGGATGGAGGTGCGGTCGTGCCTTCCCAAGGTAGCTGATCAGCCAGCAGTTTTCTTGAATACCCGCGGGACCCGACTTACCTCTCGCAGTGTGCACCGCCTCCTGCGTGACCATGCGCGAAGGTCTGGATTGAAGGAGGATGTGTCGCCTCACGCACTGAGGCACACCTTTGCCACCCATTTGCTGGATGCCGGTGCAGATATCAGGGCAGTACAGGAACTTTTAGGGCACCGTAGCTTGAGTACAACCCAAATTTATACCCATGTAACTACCCAAAAGCTTCAGGAAAACTACCGAAAGGCACATCCAAGGGCCTGAGATTTTAAAAAAGAATTCGCCACGCAAAAGAATTGAATTGGTTTTCGCCAAGGAGGAGGCGCCATGAAAAACAAAGATATATCCACAAGCCTCGTGCCCGGTCTGAATAACCGGCCGGGCCTGATACTTGGTGGGATTTTAATTCCTTGGGTCTTTTGCTTTGCCTTGGCGATTCCAGCATTCCTTTGGATGCCGGTTGGAGCTGGGGATGAGCTGACTGCCCCCCGCATACCGGGCGGTAGCCTTTCCGGATCTACCGGAATCATCTGGCTAAATGATTATGAAACGGCCCGGAAACAATCTGCGGAACGCGGGTTGCCTTTATTCATGGAAGTTGGGACCGAAGGTTGTCCTTGGTGCCGTCAGATGGATACGGCAACTCTCTCCGATTCGCGGGTAATCGCAAGGTTGAAAGCTGATTGGGTATGTTTGCGCGTGGACGGGAAGCTTAATCCAGCGTTAGTTAATGCTTTGAACCTGCGCAATTATCCGACCCATGTTTACGCCGACCCAACCGGTAAGGTGCTAGGAAGCAACGAGGGGTTTATGGATGTCACTACATTCATGGCGGCACTAGACAAGGTTGCCGGTGTCTCCGAGGCTTTACCTTGGATGGTGAGCGCTTTTCAAGAGGCGCAAAAAGCTCGTGAAAATAAGGATTATCAACGGGCTATTGTTTTGCTAAGGCTCATTGTGGAAGCGGACAATAAGGCAGTGATTCAGGGCCAGGCAAGGCTATTGGTGACACAATTGGAGCGTGAGGCTGAGGAGCGTGCCATTGAGGCGAAAAAGCTGGCAGATGACGGAAACCTTGAAAAGGCCATTCAGACCGCCCGTGAAGTGGTTGGATCTTACGGGGGCACTCCCGCAGCGCGTGAGGGAGAGAAGCTCCTTGCTAAAATGGCTTCGCGCAGTTCTGATTTAACAATTAAACAAAATCCTGAAGCAGGTGCTGAATCACTTTTGGGGCTGTTCGAGATGGAGCGAAAAGACGGGAAATTTGCTGGTGTATTTGATATTTCCGATCGGTTAATAGCTAACTATCCGGATTCCGGTGAGGCGAAGCTGGCGCGCGAAGAGGTTCAGGCGATTCGGAGTGATCCTGATAAGTTGAGAATTGCTTCAGAACAAGCTGCCGAAAGGCTGGCTGGTCTTTATCTCAATCTGGCAGATGCCTGGATTGGTCAGGGGAAACCGCAGCAAGGGGTATACTATCTGGAAAAAGTAACGGTCACTTTTCCGGGTAGCCGCTACGCTGAGGTGGCAAAGGTACGTTTAGCTCAAATCCAAGGGCCACCCGGCTTGAGTGGACCTTCGAAGTAATGCTTGGCGATCCTGGTTGGATCATGACTGCGGGCGGACTTTTGCCAACAGGGCGTTGTGCATGATGCCGTTGGAGGCAAGAAACCCGTCTTGTTGGTAATCTGGTGCGCCATAGAACAATGGCCTTCCTGCCAAGCTTGAAACCCGGCCACCGGCCTCGTGCACCAAGATGTGGCCTGCGCAGATATCCCAGTCATGGTAGGTGGGGTAATCATTCGTGTATGCATCGGCTTCTGCCCTGGCAACCGCGGCAAATTTTAATCCTGCGGAATAGGTTTCAAGCAGTTTTTCCGGGGTAAGCAGCAGGGATTTGCCCTCCAAGCTACCGGGAATCTTCGGCCTTGAACGGGTTAGGGTTAGCCGAGCAGGGTTTTGGGTGGCACTGGCCCGGCAGCGAATGTCGGGGGTGGCACCGTCTCGCCGCCAGCAACCTGCCCCCAATTCGGCAAATGTGAGCCTTCTGCTGGTTGGTTGGAGTACAACGCCCAGTTGGACCTCGTAATTCTGCACCATAGCTATCATGATGCAGAATTCGCCATTCTTTTTAGCAAAGCCCCTGGTGCCGTCGATGGGGTCAACCACCCAGAGACGATTTCCTGTTTTTGGGAGGATGGAGTAGAGGTCGGTATTTTCTTCGCCAAGGAAGCCGTCCGAAGGGAAGGCCTTGTGAAGGTGCCCAAGAATAATATCCTGCGAATCGCGGTCTGCCTGAGTGGTGATACTGGCTTGAGCGTCCGGAATTTGGACCATGTTGTTGTAAAAATCCATGATTCGAGATTCAGACAGGCGTGCTGCTTCAATGGCAGTTCGCAGTTCTAGGCTTGGGCTTAACATCGGGATTTCCGTTCATTAGTTTGACAGGACAAGTGCTGATTATGCCAATTTGTAAATCCTTATGGCGTTGTCGTGGAAAAGCTTCTTTTGTTGGTCTGACGGGCGTTCAGCAACTATCTGGCGGACTGCCCCAAGCCACTGGGAGTAAGAAGCGGCAAGGAGGACAACCGGCCAATCTCCAGCG
>CAIWHS010000618.1 GCA_903912515.1 uncultured Planctomycetaceae bacterium | reverse complement strand
CCTTGGGGAATTTCTCCAGAAGCCGGGTCGATAAGCAAATGGCAAGCCACCAGACCGATACCCGGACCGCGAACCTGAATGGCTTTGGCAACTTGGGCTGCACGCTCGATAGTTGCCGTTTTAGCGTTGGGGCCGGCGAATATAAAGGCGTGGTGCAGGCCGTCGCTTAGGAGGTCCATGATTGTGGCTGCGCCATGAGGGAGGGTTGATGCGGGCCAGGGTAGCGCAGGAACTCTATCGCCAGCTCGCAGCCCACTACGGAAGGCGCGCCAGGCTTTAAGGCCCACCCCGCCGATTCCATGGCTAAAAACGGCCTCCAGTAAAGTTTCTTGGCTTTCCTGAACCAACGGGCTTTGGCGATATTCAACGGCCAAACGACTGATGAGCCTGGAACCCTGTTCTTGCACGGCTTGGAGGCTGGGCAAGAACCGCTGCAAACCATCGCATAGTGCATGGGCCAAGCCTTTTAGGTTCGGGCTACAGCTTTCAAAATCGATGCAGCGGTTAATCAGGTCTTGGACTATGGGTAGCCTTTCGTCTTGGTAACTTTCAAGTATGCGCGGCCAAGCCAAGCCCTTTTCAACGAGGGCGATTTTCCAGACGAGGTTGGCGATGTCAGCTAGCGCGGCGTTGAGTCCCAGCCCACCAAGGGCGGTGTGGATATGAGCCGCATCACCTGCCAAAAATACATGGCCCTTTTGCATGTGTGGCACAAGCCTTGAATGGCAGGTTATTTCTTCGCCAATCGGATCTCCAATGATGCGAAGGGTGGGATTTCCACACCTTTTTTGCAGGATGCCCTGCAAGATTTCCAAAGAGGGGAGCGGGAAGGTGTGGCGAGAATTTTTGGGCGGTTTGGTTTCCAATTCAATTTGGCTGGGCAAACGCTCCATTGCCAATCGGTACATACCTTTGTTGATTGAGGGGCATATGGTCAGCATTCCTTCTTCATGCATATGGATTTGGTTGGCTTCATCAGAGTGGGGATCAGGTTGGGATAAATCGAAACCTTCCAAGTGTGTGTCGAGGCGGATCAGGCGGATTGGCAAATCCTTTCCGGTGAATGGAATTCCAAGCAGTTTGCGAACTTGGCTGTTGGAAGAATCGCAAGCGATCACCTGCCGGGCATTAACCCGAACCACTTTGCCCCCGGGTAACGTGAGGGCCACTTGAACACCGGGGGTGCCAGGGGATTGAACTAAAGAAACAACCCGAACCCCACGGAAAACTGGAAGGTTAATTTGATGGATGTATTTGAGGAGGACCTGTTCCAAGTCGTTTTGCGGGAGGGAGAGGCTAAAGGGGTAGAGGGAGGGCAAAGTGGTCATGCCCAAAGTTGCCAATTTCTTGCCCGCATGGAAAATGGCGAGTCGGTCCAGTTTTTTGCCCATCTCGACCAGGGATGTGGCCAAACCAAGTCCGTGGAGAAATTCCAATGACCTTGGCTGGAGGAGCATCGCTTTGGAAAATGCGGAAGCTTGGAAAGCGGAATCGATCACCACCGAAGCGATGCCCAATTTTGCCAATTGTGCGGCTGCAAAAAAACCGGGTGCATTTGCACCGACAACCAAAACGCTCAATTCGGCACCGTCACGCAGGTCTTCCAATTGCATGGTGGCTACTTCCTGAATTGGGGCTGAGGGAAAGTGTTTAGTAAAAGGGAGAGAGTGTAATAACAGGGTATCGGGTATTAAGTGGGATGGCTCGCAGGTGAGGCAACTTGTGTGGACAGGAATTGGTGAGTGGTTTAGGATAGAATGTGACTGCTTGATCTAGCCCCAACATTTAAACTGGGTTTTCGCAGTCATCAGGCTGGCCGATGCGGCTGGTCAATTAGCGCACAAACAAAATAATGGGATAAATCCAAGCATGGAGAGCCAGGATAAAACTGGAGAGCCGCAACCCAAGACGACTGATTCGTCTGGTAAATCGTTTGAGGAATTGGGTCTGAGGGCGGAAACGCTGGCCAGCTTGGCTCGGGCTGGTTATACAAAGCCGACACCCATTCAGGCTGGCGTGATCCCGTATGCCCTTGCCGGCCACGATGTGATAGGCCAAGCCCAAACCGGAACTGGTAAAACCGCATCTATTCTTCTGCCTTTTTTGAATGCTTGGAGCCGTGGAAAAGATTCGAAATATGCCCAAGCCCTGATTTTGGTGCCAACCCGTGAGTTGGCGGCCCAAGTTGTGGAAGAGGCGCGGAATATTCTGCCAGAAGATGGCCCCGAAAGTATTGTGGTGTGCGGCGGCCAGAGCATGGGCCCGCAGGTAAGGGCCCTAGGAAGAAAGGTTCCCCTCATTGTGGGAACTCCTGGCCGGGTGATTGACCACCTGATGCGAGGCACTTTTGTTCCGGCCGGGCCACAGTATGTGGTTTTGGACGAGGCTGACCGGATGTTGGACATTGGTTTTCGGCCAGATATCGAGAAAATTTTGCGGCGTTGCCCAGAGGATCGGCAAACCCTGCTTCTTTCAGCAACCCTGCCAGACGATGTTCTGAAGCTGACTCAGCGGTACCAGCGTGACCCCAAGCAGGTTCGGATCGCGTCGGAACAGCCGACAGTCAAAAAAATTCGTCAAAGCTACGCCTCAGTTGAGGAAGACCGGAAACTGTCGCTTTTGCTGCGCATTCTGAAGGATGAGAAGCCGACACAAAGTATCATTTTCGTCGAGCGTAAACGCTGGGCCGAGAACCTTTACAGTTCGCTGCGCAAGGACATTCCTGGCGTCTCGATGATTCATGGCGACTTGCCACAGGGCATGCGGGACAAGGTGATGGAGGCGTTTCGCCAGGGGCGGATCAAACACCTTGTGGCCACAGATGTTGTGGGCCGTGGTATCGATGTCAAAGATATTTCCCATGTATTCAATTATGACATTCCGGAGGATCCGGAGGCCTATGTCCACCGGATTGGCCGCACGGGGCGAATTGGTGCCAACGGCATAGCCATCGCTTTTGTCTCGCCCGATCAGGGTGAGCGGTTGACCAATGTGGAAATGTTTATCAATCAGATTCTTGAGAAGCGGGAAACTGAGGGGTTCGAGTCGGTTCGCCCCAAGGACCCGGTAGGGGAAAAACCACCCGAGGCTCCCAAGCAGTCCCAGCCGGTCTTTGGACGGCGCGTGAAGAAGTACAGCAACCGTCTTTAATGGCCTTTTGAACGCGGCGCTTATTCGGTAGGCACTGCTGCTGATTCCCAACTGTAGAATGGGGTGATCCCCTCTTCTCGGTTAGGAGTCATCGTCATGGTGCGTCAATACAGTGGGTTTAGGGCCACAGGGCCAGCACGGGCATCAGTGGCCGGGCAGCGCCTCGAGGATGACGAACTCAGACTAATCGACAGATTTTGGCGCGCCTGTAACTACCTTGCTGCGGGCATGATCTACCTGCGCGACAATCCATTGTTGGAGCGCCCTTTGGCGCAGGCCGATATCAAGAAGCGTCTTCTTGGGCATTGGGGTTCTAGCCCCGGGCTGGCTTTTGTTTATACCCATGCCAATCGGATTATTCGTAAATTCGATCTCGATATGATTTTTTTGGCGGGTCCGGGCCATGGTGCCCCAGGGGTGATTGCGCCTGTGTGGCTGGAGGGCAGTTACGCAAACGCTCACCCGGATTGCGGGCATGGAACCCGGGGGATGCTGGAACTTTTCAGGCGTTTTTCCTTTCCCGGCGGGGTGGGGAGTCACTGCACTCCGGAATTACCCGGCAGTATCCACGAGGGCGGGGAGTTGGGGTATGTGCTATCGCACGCTTACGGGGCGGTTTTTGACCTGCCCGATTTGATCGCGTTGGCAGTGGTTGGGGACGGAGAAGCGGAAACCGGGCCGCTGGCAACCTCGTGGCATTCGAACAAGTTTCTAAATCCCGCCAGAGATGGGGCGGTCCTTCCTGTTTTGCACTTGAATGGTTACAAGATCAGCAATCCCAGCATCTTTGCCCGGTTGCAGCATGATGAATTGGAAAACATGTTTCGCGGGTTGGGGCATGAGCCGTTTTGGGTGGAGGGGGCCGAACCCGCATCGATGCACGAGGCCATGGCTGCCACGCTGGATCATTGCATCGTCCAAATTCGCGAAATTCAGAATCAGGCCAGAGTGGGCGGGAATGTTGAGAGGGCGCGGTGGCCCATGATAATCCTGAGGACCCCCAAGGGGTGGACCGGCCCCCAAGTGGTGGATGGCCATCAGGTAGAGGGCACCTGGCGCTCGCATCAAGTGCCCATTTCGAAAATAGTGGATAATGAGGGTCATTTGAGAGTACTTGAAGGCTGGCTTGCCAGCTACAAGCCAAGTGAGTTGTTCACGGTTGAAGGACTTCCAGCCAAGGATTTATTGGAATTTGTGCCCAAACCTGGCAGGCGCATGGGGGCCAACCCCAAGGCCAACGGAGGAATTTCGCGGGAGGCACTGCAATTGCCGGACTGGCGCGAGCAGGCTCTGGAAGTAGTTAAGCCAGGTAGCTTTCATGCTCGCTCAACCGAGCGACTGGGGCTTTGGTTGCGGGATATCATGGCGCGAAATTCAGGGCGATTCAGGGTTTTTGGGCCGGATGAAACCGCTTCGAACAAACTAGCGGATATTTACCAGGTGACGGGCAAAACCTGGATGGCGGGGAGGCTGGAAGAGGATGAAGACGGCGGGCATTTGCAGGCTGACGGGCGTGTGATGGAGATGCTTTCCGAGCACACGCTAGAAGGATGGCTGGAAGGTTATTTGCTCACAGGGCGACATGGTTTGCTTTCCACCTATGAGGCCTTCGCCCATGTGATAGACAGCATGGTGGGCCAACATGCCAAGTGGCTGGCGAAATCTCTTGAGCTTCCTTGGCGTAAGGCCATCCCATCGTTGAACCTGTTGATCACCTCGACGGTATGGCGGCAGGACCACAACGGTTTCACCCACCAGGATCCTGGATTTCTTGATGTTATTGCCAATAAATCACCCAAGGTAGTGCGTATTTATTTGCCGCCGGATGCCAACTGCTTGCTAAGCGTGTCTGATCATTGCCTGCGTTCGGTCAACCAGGTGAACCTGATTGTTTGCGACAAGCAGCGCCAACTGCAATATCTGGGGCCAGAGCAGGCAGCGGAGCACTGCCAGCGTGGGTTGGGAGTTTGGAAATTTGCCAGCAATGATGGTGGAGAAAGACCCGAGGCGATTTTGGTGGGTTGTGGGGATGCAGCGACTCGGGAAGCTCTGGCTGCGGTGGACCTTTTGCGAACCCATTTTCCCGGGTTGCGGTTGCGGTTTGTGAATGTGGTGGATCCGTTTCGGCTTTCCTCACCAGAGTTTCATCCCAATGGCTTGGAGGATGGCGAGTATGCCGAGCTTTTTCCGGCCGAGACACCCGTGATTTTTAATTTCCATGGTTTTCCACATTTCATACACAGGCTTACTTACAGGCGAGCCAACCATGAGGATATCCATGTCCATGGTTACCAAGAGCGGGGTAATATCAACACGCCCATTGAATTGGCCATTTTGAACCGGGTGGACCGTTATAGCTTGGCGATGCAAGTGGTTAAGCGGGTTCCCAAGTTACGGCAAGGTGGGATTGCGGCTTTGGAAGCTTTTGCAGCCATGCAGCAAATGGTGATTGAAAATGCACATGAATTTGGCGTTGATAGGGAAGACATAGCATATTGGACTTGGCCTGAAGAGTTGATAACTGAAGGCAGTGGGAATGGCTGAGCCTCGGCTGAATGAGATTTGTTACGGCCTTCTGCTTTATGCCTGATTACTGGGCAGGTAGTGACAGGAATGGGGCAATTGGAAATTGGGAGGTTTTTGAAACCCCTTTAAATCCAGCAGCTTTTGATTTTTGCAAATGGAGGTATGCCATTTGCCAAGGAATTGCGGGGAAGCCTTGAGAGTGTCGGTGGCTCCGGTTTATTGCCGGTGGTTATTGGATGACTTGGAAGAAGGGTCCCCAAGGTTTTTGGCGTTTCGGGCGGGATCGCCCGGGCGGAATGGGGTGCGTCACTCTGTTCCGGACCTCCCGGGTTCCCGGGCGGTCCACGCATGGGACGCGAAGAGCCTTGGAAAAAAGCGAAGTCCCCGGAAGCATGCTTCCGGGGACTTCGCTTTGAAGGGTGGATGTGTGAAAATTATTTTGGGTCAGTTTAGAACCAAATCAAAGTGGCTGCCTTCGGGAATTTCGTTATCGAGGGTGGACTCGTCCAGAGCGGTGCGAGGCCGGGGCATCTGTGCCTCCAGGTCGCGCCCTTTACCTACCAGTTCAGAACGGACTACGGCCATTTCGCGTGGGGCTTCAATTCCCAAGCGCACCCTATTGCCATTCACTTCAACAACAGTGAGAACAATGTTGTTTCCCACTAAAATCTTTTCGCCAACTTTCCTGCTAAGTACCAACATGTCACACCTCCCTGTCGTGTTTGCTTAACCGTCTCATCCTTGATTCGCTTAGCCCCTTTGGTGTTTTCGCTCAAAGGGGCGGAAAAAGCTTTCCTAACCATCAAACTTTTCCATGAACTTTAATTCTAATACGATTCTAGGTTCGGAAAGGTTCAAGAAAAAAGGTTAGCTTTAAAATATTTCAAGCCCTGTTCGTTGAGGTTGGGTAGGATTTTGGTTTTTTAGCCTCTGGGGGCACTAATTCCTTACCCAGACTGCCAAATTGGCCGTCAAATTTTGCCCATACCAACCATCTTTGGGGGAATAGTGGCCTATTTCTGGTCAATCGGTGTCCCAAGATTCAGAACAGCCGAGGCAGATTTCAAAGGAGCACCGAGCGCAATTCCACATTTTTCCGCGAGGGGCCAGCTGGTGGGTACAGATCGGACACTTGGACATGGGGGGCGGCTCTGGCCGGAAAGGGGGTGGATTCGAGATAATTGTGGGGCTTTCTGAAGGTGCGCTAGGGTTCATCAATTAGCTCCAAAAAGGTGGGCGAGGCGGTTAAGGCTTATTTTGGGAGGGTCATCTTCCAGAGAAGCCACAAACAAAGCTTTAACCTATACTGTACAAATGTTCAAGTGCGAGTCGTTGCGAAATTGAGGAATTGCCATAACCTTATTCCATGAAACACTTTGTGGAAAATATTTGAATTTTGCCAATTGCAATCTTCGTTTCCCTCCTCATTGCCTTCGCAAAGAGTGTTGGAGATTTTCGTGCAATCGGTTTGGTTGCTTGCGTGGCCTTGGGAGTTTGCTACCATCGCCTTCACGACCCTTGGACGATTTGCAGGGTGATCCATCCAAGCCAATTTCTTGTATCCACGCACTTTTAGGAGCCTGAAGATTATGGTTAGCCAGTTTGCCAACCGTCGTTCGTTTCTTCACACCGCTGGGGCGGCCATGGTGGGTGGCGTTGCAGCAACCCAAATCTCCGTGGCATCGGCCTTGGTAGCAGAGCCTTGGTTCAAGATTGGTTTGGCCCAGTGGTCACTGCATAAGGCGTTTTTTGAAAAGAAGCTTGACCCAATCAATTTTCCAAGCATTGCCAAGAAAGATTTTGGTCTTTCCGGTGTGGAATATGTGAACCAGTTTTACAAAGGTAAGGCCGAGGATGAGGCAACCGGTAACGAGTTGCTGAAGCAGAGCAAGGATATGGGTGTTGAAAACATTTTGATCATGTGTGATGGGGAGGGCAATTTAGGAGATTCCACTCCTGAAAAGCGTAAGCAAGCTGTAAAAAACCACCACAAGTGGGTGAATGCTGCCAAGTTTTTGGGTTGCCATTCAATTCGAGTGAATGCGGCATCTTCGGGCACCTATGAGGAGCAGCTTGAGCGGGCAGCGGAAGGGCTTGCGGCTTTGACCGAATATGGCGACGGTCAGGGTATCAATGTGATTGTGGAGAATCATGGCGGTCTATCCAGCAATGGCGCCTGGCTGGCTGCGGTGATCAAGAAGGTGAACCACCCGCGCTGTGGCACTCTGCCAGATTTTGGCAATTTTAACCTAGGTAATGGTAAATCCTATGACCGTTACCAAGGCGTGGAGGAGTTGATGCCTTTCGCCAAGGGAGTCAGCGCCAAATCGCACGATTTCGACGCCGAAGGCAACGAAAAGCACACAGATTACAAGAAAATGCTCAATTTGGTGCGCAAGGCTGGCTATAAGGGCTGGGTGAGTGTGGAATGGGAAGGTGGCAGCCTATCTGAATCGGAAGGCATCAAGGCAACTGTGAAATTGCTGGAGCGCGTTCGTCAGCAATTAGATTAATCCGACGACAGAACGGCGATTAATCCACAAGTGGAAGAGCCGGGTCTAGGTGATCTCAATAACGGATTTAAATCTGTTTTTAATCTAAACAATAATGGTTTGAGGCTAAGGCGGAAGGAAAGCCGATTTGTTTCCTACGCTTCGCAAGCATAACTAAAGAACTTTTTTGGAGGTGATGGAAATGTATAGGGTTTTCCTTGTCAGTTTCTTCGTAGTTGGCATTTGCGGGGTTGCTGTATTTGGCCAGGAGAAGGTCAAGCGGGATCCTGGTGAGTTGAAGGCAATTGAGAGCTTGAGGGCCTCGGGCGCTTTAGTGCTGGAAGTGGCACAAAATGATCCGCGATTGGAGGTGAGCTTTCTCCAACCGGTGGAAAAGTTTGGTGCGGGCACTTTGGCTCCCCTGAAAGATATCAAGGCACTTGCAGCCTTGAACCTGCGCGCGCAACCCTTGAACGACGAGGTTTCAGCGCAGCTTGCGCCACTGACAGGCTTGACCCGGTTGCATCTTGAAAAAACCAAGATTACCGATGCTGGCTTGGTGCATCTGAAAGGGATGAAAGATCTTGAATACCTCAACCTTTATGACACCCAGATCACTGACAAGGGCCTTGCAAGTCTGGTTGAACTGAAGAAGTTGAAAAATCTCTACCTTTGGCAAACCAAGGTGACTAAGGAAGCTGCCAACAAGCTGAAAGAGCAACTGAAGGGTTGCGATGTGAATGTTGGTGTGGAGTTTGTGCCGCTTCCTGAGCCTAAAGACATGCCTAAAGCGCCAGCCAAAGACGCGAAAGCCAAGGCCAAAGATGCCGCTAAGGACGCTGGCAAGGAAAAGGCCAAAGATGCCGCTAAGGACGCTGGTAAAGAAAAGGCTAAGGAGGCTGCGAAAGACGCGGTGAAGGAAAAAGCAAAGTCTTGATAATTTTTAGATGATGTTTAGCCAAGGGGGACGATTCAAAATGGATCGTCCCTTTTTGTTTCTAAAAAGGCATGGAAAAAGTTATCACGCATTTAAAACTGCGCCCATTTTCGCTAGCTTGAATGATAAGCTGAAGCGGGCAATTGTCAGGCCAAATTTGTTGCAAGGCCAGGGAAATGCCCGTCAACCAAGGGTTCGGGAGCCACTGCTGAGCCATGCCCAGGTACTATCCGGATTTTGCAACCTTTGAAAAACTGTCGGCCCAGCCTGGAATAGGCTTGGTGCCGGTTTACCGTCAGGTTAGTTCGGATAGCCTCACGCCTGTATTGGCTTTTCACCGGTTGGGGGATGCCCGCTGGTCGTTTTTGTTTGAGAGCGTGGTGGGCGGGGAAAAACCTGGACGATACAGCTTTTTGGGTGCAGATCCATTTGCCCGATTCGTTGCCAAGGGAAACCGGGTCACAATTCACCATGGCAATGGTCGTGAGGAGCAATTTGACTCACCTGACCCATTGCGTTCGCTCGAGGAGCTGATTGCTCAATACAAGGCACCCCATCTGCCGGGCATGCCCCGCTTTTTGGGCGGAGCAGTTGGCCATGCTGGTTATGACACGGTGCGCTGGGTGGAAAATCTACCGAACGCTCCAACAGATGATCGGGGCCTACCAGATCTGGCGTTTGCCCTTTATGACCAGATGGTTGTTTTTGACCAAATCAACAAAACGGTTTTGGTGGTGGCCCATGCCAGGGTAGGTGAAGAACCGCAGGCAAGTTATGAAAAGGCCTGCCGGCAGGTGGATGCTTTGGTGGAGCGGATTCGTTCGGGTGAGACCATTCCGGTGGTCGACCTGGCTCCTTTGGGCGAAGTCACAGGCGATTATAAATCCACTTTCACCCGGGAAAAATTCCACGAAGCGGTGGCAAAAGCCAAGGAATACATCCTTGCTGGCGATATATTCCAGGTGGTATTGAGCCAAAGGCTGGAAGCAAAAACCGTCTGCTCACCATTCACCATTTACCGAGCGCTAAGGGTTGTGAATCCCAGTCCGTTTTTGTTTTTGTTGCGCCAGGAAGAATTGAGCTTGGTGGGCAGTTCGCCCGAAATTATGACCCGCTTGGAAGATGGGGAACTGACGATCCGGCCTCTGGCTGGAACCCGCCGACGCGGCAAGGATGTGGCGGAAGACGAGATGCTGGCGGCAGAGCTATTGGCTGATCCCAAGGAGCGGGCCGAGCACATCATGCTGGTTGACCTGGGCCGTAATGATGTGGGGCTGGTGAGTGAGTTTGGCAGTGTGCGGTTGCGCGATGTGCTGACGGTGGAGCGGTACAGCCATGTGATGCACCTGTGCAGCACGGTGACTGGCAGGTTGCGGCCGGGAATGAGCGCACTGGACGCATTGCGCGCCTGTTTGCCTGCAGGAACGCTTTCGGGAGCCCCAAAAGTTCGGGCAATGCAAATCATAGATGAACTGGAACCGGTTCGGCGCGGGCCCTACGGGGGCGCTGTGGGGTATGTGGATTTTTCGGGCAACATGGACACCTGCATCGCCCTGCGAACCTTGGTCTTACAGGGTGGGGTTGCCCACCTCCAGGCGGG
>CAIWHS010000617.1 GCA_903912515.1 uncultured Planctomycetaceae bacterium | reverse complement strand
CGATGAAGCCCTAGACGAAAATCAGCAGCCGATTTATCAAAAACCTAAAACCCTTAACAGCAACAACTTGTGAACAAAATATAACTATCAACCATTTTGGCATCGGGTGGTACACCCTTTGCAATTCCTCGTCTCGCACATCTTCCGACATCCCGTCAAGAGGAGCTCCGCCATGGCTCTCGAACTCTGCTGCGATCAATGCGGCGACCGTTTTCAAGCTTCCCCAGAAACCCCCGCACCTTTCATTCAGGAAGCGATGGCCAGCCCCTGTGGGCACTGGTTCTTCCTTGAAGATGGGGACACTTTTGAGGACATGGTCCACTCAACGCTGCTCGAACAGGGGGCCATTCGCTGCACCGAGTGCGGTTTGCCCGTTTCGCTGTGCGAATCCAGCTTCATGCAAGGCTCCGAAGGGCACCCTCAGGCCGACCTACCCTCCGGCTGGTGATTCATTTGGGCCGATTGGGCCCTTCTGACCTGGAACTCGGACGAATTTCCCGGCGCATCGTCCGTCTGGTTCCTTGGCGGGTGCGGGAGTTTCATCTCCTGCGCCCGCAATTCTTTCGCCATTGCCCCATTTTTACCAAACAGCCTGTCTCCAAAGCCATTTCGTAATGGATTCTGACGGTTTGGCCGAGGAATCCATCAAAAAAGAATAGAACAAGAGCCTCACCCCCCCCTGCCCGCTTGCTGGGAATTTTCTAGCATGGTGGAATAGGGATTATTGATTGCATTATTGATTGCCATCCCGGGTGTTTCGGTTTCCCGGCTTTGGTGCGCTTTGGATGACCCGGGGCTCTCTCCATGGAAAAATGGTTTTGCCTGGGATCCATGGGAGTAGCGGGGCTATTGTCCCTGCTGTTCCTTGTGGACATGATTTTAGGAATGCCGTTTGGCGGCGTGAGCCTAATCGTCGATATTCTTGGCCTTTTGGCCGGTGGGCTGGTTGGCTACTTGGCTTTCGATGCCCACCGCGACTTGGCTTAATCGCACGCGTTTTCTGTCAGGCTAGCCTTGGCCTCAACTGCTTGCCAAGCCTTTTTGGACAACTTCGGCCAATTGAGCCATACTGGGCTCTTTGGCCTCGCCCGCGATGGGCCAACCCAATTTCTTGATCGATTCGCTCGTAACAGGGCTCAGGCTATACACCGCTGTTTTGCCCGCCTGAATCGCCTCCACTTGGTGCGGTGGCAAAACCTCTGCCAGAGCAGAGGCGATATTGCCACTGGTTAGCAGCACCGCATCGAGCGGGCCTTCGTCTAGCCACGCTTGCTCGGTGGCATTCAATGCCAGCCGATTCACCTGACGGTAGGCTATCCATTCTACCAGCCTGCAAACAGGCTGCAGGGTTTGGGCCAAGACTTCGCGGCCACGGTCGGCCCGCACCAACAACACCGCCCGGCCTTGTACTTTATCCAGCAACTGTTTGGCAAGGCTCTCGGCATTGCCGCCGGGGTTGGTGCAATCGGCCCGAATGCCGTGCTGGGCCAAGGCCCTAGCGGTTTGTTCGCCAACCGCCGCAACCTGTGCGCCTGCCAAAACCCTGGAATCAAGACCCAGTTGGTGTAACTGGGCAAAAAACGATTGCACGCCTGGTTGGCTTGAAAACACCAGCCAATCCCATTGCGGGGACGAATCCTGGCTCAGGCCGGGCAGGCCGATTTCCGCTGTGGGCACAATTTCCAGCGTGGGGATGTTTCGGGCCGAGGCCCCCATCGCCCGCAGGCGGTTCACCAGCGAATTGCCAAACTTCTCTTCGGGAACATTGGGCCGGCAAGTCAGCACCCGCTTGCCATAGAGGGGCCGGCGGTCAAACCAGTTCATGGTTGCCCGGCAATCGACCACCGGGCCCACCATGCAAATGGCCGGGGGGCGCAGATCGGCAGCACGGGCTTTGGCCACCAGTTCGCCCAAGGTGGTCACCAGCACACGCTGGCTGGGCAGTGTTGCCTGGGCAATGATGCAGGCTGGTGTATCGGGAGATTTGCCATGCCCCATCAGCCGGTTGGTCATGTTTTCAAGCCGGGCCATGGCCATGTAAAAGACCAGTGTGCCCGGAAAGCGGGCCAGCGCCTGCCAATCGAGATTGCCATCGGTTTTGGTGGGGTTTTCATGGCCGGTGATGAGTGCCACCGCACTGGCCAGCCTGCGGTCGGTAACCGGAATGCCGGCAAATGCTGCGGCCCCCAAAGCGGCGGTGACGCCGGGAACAATTTGATAGCTGATCCCTTGCTCAATGAGCGGTTCCACTTCTTCGAGGCACCTGCCGAAGAGGATGGGGTCACCGCCTTTGAGTCGCACCACACGCAGGCCGTTTTGGGCAGCTTCCACCATGGCCTTGCCAATGGCGCCAATCCGATCAGGGTGGCAACCCGGCAACTGGTCCACACAGACCATACTGCGGGCTATCTGTGCCAGTTCGAGGATTTCGGGAGAAACCAGCCGGTCGTAGAGCACCAGGTCTGCCTGGGCCAGCAATTCGGCCCCCAAGCGCGTGATCAGGCCCGGATCACCCGGACCGGCACCAACCAGCGCCACCATGGGACCAAAGGCTTCCAATTGGGAACTGGAAAAGGTGATCACACACCCACCATCTCATCGCGCTCCGGAACCTCGATATCGAGCTCGTCGCGTGAGCGGTTCTTGATGATGTACAAGCCCACCTCAAACAGCAGCCCCATCGGGATGAACAGCATCAAGAAGGTGAAGTCGGCTGTGGGCGTGAGGGCTGTGGCCAAGAAAGCCATCACAAACCAGGCGATTTTCCGCTGCTTTTTCAGCATTTGGTAATCGACCACACCCAGCCTCTCGGCCAAGATGATCACCAGCGGCGTCTGGAAAGCGATGCCAAACACCAATGGCATGAGGATGGCGAACGACAGCCATTCGTTCAAACGGGGATCCGGACGCAGATCAAACCAGTAGTTGAAATAGAGCAAGCCCTTGATGGTGATGGGCATCACCAAAAACTGGCACAAGATCACCCCGGCAAAGAAAAGGCCCAAGGCCACAGGCAGAGAGCCGTAGACATATTTCTTCTCGTGGGGGTACAACCCCGCCGCCACGAAGGACCATATTTCCCAAAAAATCGCAGGGCTGGCCAGGATGAAACCTGCCACCATGGAGACCTTCAAATACACCAGCGCGGGCTCTTGGATGCTGAGGGTGGTGAGTTGGTCGTCGCCGTTCAGTTTCGACATGACCCGGTTCATGGCCAAGCCGGTGCGGACCGGATCACTGAAGGCGGCGGGCAGGCGGATCATGTCTTCGGGCCCGACCAGGCTCACCCCTTCGGGCAGGGCTTTGCCCTCCTCGGGCTTCCAGGCATATTTGCCAGCCTCTTG
>CAIWHS010000616.1 GCA_903912515.1 uncultured Planctomycetaceae bacterium | reverse complement strand
CCCCAGCTAGTTGCCCGCAGATCGCTCCAGTGGTGTCGGCGTCATCGCCAAGATTGACCGCCTTCAGAATGCCTTCTTCAAAAGTTTTTCCGTTCCAAAACGCCCAAAGCGCTGCTTCCAGGCTAGGAATCACCCGACCCGATCCCTTGATTTCAGGCGGCTGTTTCTTTTGAAAGCTCCCAAGAGCCACAGCCTCCACGCCCGGAGTCAGCAGCCCTGTGCTGCGTAGGGTCTCCAGATGGACCCAGCCAGAGTTCAGCACCTCGCTCTTATCCATCCCGCCCAGAAAAGCAGCGATCACCAAACCCAGGTAGGCGCAGGCCGAAACACAATCCTCGTGACCATGGGTCGGCAGGCTGGACTCGGCGCAGTGTTTGGCAAGCACCGCTGGTGATTCTGCAAACAAGCCAGCCATCGCGATTGGAACCGGAGCCAGCCGCATGATGGAACCGTTGCCGATGGCGTTTGCACCTTTTGCCCCTGAAATTCTGGCGTCGCCAGTCTCTTCAAACCGTGAAAGCCCAAGGATCGTGGTGGTACCAATGTCAAAACAGGTTCCGTTGATCGAGTATTTGCCTTTCCGCCACCATTCCAGATACCGTTTTGCCTGGTCATTCAGGTCCCACCCGACCGTGGCGATACTGTCCGCCAAGGCAAGTGCCATGCTGGTGTCATCAGTCCATTCACCTGCATTCAGCCCGTGCGGCCCGCCAGCCCGATACCCGGTTACCGGTTGAAAACTGCCTAAAGGCTTGAACTCAACAGCCGCGCCCAAAGCGTCACCGATAGCCATTCCGAAAAAGCAGCCCTGCTGGCGATTGATCATCGGGTTTAGTGACCTTTCTTTGAAAGCCGAATGGTGAAGGTTACCCACTGCCAACCCTACTGTACACATGTATATGTCCTTACCCGGCAACAACTTACGCAAAATTCTGCTGCAAGATTTCGACACCTCGCTGCAAGAGGGTGTACCCCAACCCCTTTTGTAGAAAGGCTTGCCATGACCGGTCTTGAGAGTCATAACGATACGACAAACTAGTTCGGGCTCAAACTCGTAAAACCCACTTACAAAATCAATCCGTTTTGCAACCTGCCAACAGTAAAGAATTGGGTGGTTTTCTGGCCGCCTAGAACGCCCCCTTTTTCAGCAACTAACTTTTTCTGGCAATGATTGAGTCACTCTTTCAGCAGAAAACATAAGGCTTCAATCCGGCATAGTCACCCAAAAGATGGTCACTCTGGAGGTTGTGAAGTTGGGTCCTGAGAGGTCCAGCTAGGTCAGGCGGTTTTCTTGATCCAGCATTGATTGGGGATCGAGGCGTTACCTGGACATGAACAAACTTCAAAACCAAAACCCAAGAAAGGAGGCTCTTGAAGGGGTCGAGACTTGATAGGCCCTGATCATTCAGAAAGCCCCTGACTTCACGAGGTCACAAAACAAATGTGCGCAACTTGACAAACGCAACCCGAATCACCGCGTGTAGCGTCTTAACACTTCCAAACGGATGATGTTGTCTTGACGAAGGCGGGGCACGACGTTGGATGAGATTAATGCGGCCGAGCAAAAGCCCGCCACCGCGAATAGTCGATTAAATCCCAATCTCCTTCGGCAGCGCACATAATACCTGTCAGAAACCTAAGAGAAACCTGAAAAAAGGTGGTTGACACTGTGCGGCATTAAAATTGGACACGACCTACATCTCGGACCTTAACCTGGACGAGTTG
>CAIWHS010000615.1 GCA_903912515.1 uncultured Planctomycetaceae bacterium | reverse complement strand
TGGTCTTCAACTGAACCCTCTTCATTCTCTCTATTTCGGACCATTCTGAATTTAGAAAAGGCCCTAATTCTGAATTGCATTCCGCCTCCAGGTCAACGCCTGCCATTTCTCCGCGGCGGCTAAAAGTTTCCAATAAACCAAGAATTGAAACTGTAATCTGGAAATTAAAGAAGCTGGTGGATCCAAACAGATTTGTCGAATCCGCTTTAGTTTGCCTAAGACGTTGTAGCAGGGATGTTGGGTCTAATGTTTCCCCAGGACTAAATTGGCTTAAGTAACCTGAAGAGATCCCTAAAATGTTTTCAGTTTTAGGTCGAAGTGCCGGATCCTTGTCCAGTTGTTCGAGGCGATCCATGTCCTGAAGCGCCTTGCGCAATTGAAATTCGTTCGACCGATTGAATGGATTTTGGTTGCGGGGTTCATTTAAGGTTTGCTTGATTACCGGGCGACAGGCCAGAAAGCTTTCCTTGCCTTGACCGATTGCCCTAAACAAAGTGTTGATCTGATGAAAAAGGTTTTGATCTATTTCCTGATTGGTGTTTGAGTAGTCAAAATTTTTGACAGATGCCAATTGTTTGAAGTAATTAAGTTCCTTTGAAGTTTTATTTAATCTCTCTTTTTGGTCTTCCTCCTTGGTTTTTTCCATTAACTTTTGAACCGCCTGGATCAAACCAGACAAATCTGAAATTTCGCCCCGTGTAACGACTTGATCGGCTTCAGCAATCAGCTTATCGGGGTCTGTGATGTTGTCATACATTCCCGCCTGCGCCGAGACTGCCAGCAGAAGACACGCCATTGGCATTACGAACATGGGGAACCCCGCCTGAGACCGAACAGTTTGGTGGCCTGTGGATGCCTTGGGCAGGGGCAACCGGTGGGCCGTGGTTTTGGACCTTCTTGAGGCGATGGGATGGCTTTTTGGCAAGGATGGGTCAAGGTTAGTTGTAAGTGGCTTTTGGGCTTGGGGTTATGGCGGATTGGCTGGGTATTGGGGATGTGTGTCACCCTGAAAACGCGATGGGAACGCAGTTTTTTGTCTTGGTGAGCCGGTCACCGGGAGGTGCCGGGCGCATGCAAGCTGCTGGAAATGATCTGGGGAACCGGGATTGGTTTTGGTGGCAGCCTGGCCCTGAGACCTCACCCCCGCCCTTTCGGGCACCCCCTCCCCATCCATGGGGAGTGGGAAGCTTGGCGAATCTTGGCGAGCCCCTAACGCGAGTTGGGGGGTGACTGGCGCGGACGGGAAGCGGGCTGGTTTCAGCAGTGGCTTTCAAGGTGCTGCGTGGGAGGCAGACACCCCCCGCCTGGCGACGGGGGCTTGCCAAGGAACCATTGGATTTTGCCTTTGGCGAGCCGTGCGCAGGAGTGCACGGGTTCTGGCGCTGACGGAGGACAAGGGATTCACCACGAAGACGCGAAGGGGAAGGCTAAACCTTTTGGGAGAACAGGGGCGCTGAGTCACGCGAGGCTTGCCCGTGTTTGGAAGCGGTGGGATTGATGGGGCGGTGATTGAACCGGCGGGAATCGGAACCCAGGGCGATGCCCTGGGCTAAGGGCACACCCCCTTCGGGGTTGTTGTTTTTCCGGGTGTGTTC
>CAIWHS010000614.1 GCA_903912515.1 uncultured Planctomycetaceae bacterium | reverse complement strand
CTGCCGCAACGGCACCTATTCCCAAATTGGCTATTCCTGCTGGCAAAAAAGTGACCAAGGTTGAGGCTTATCCGTCGAGCCTGAAATTGTTTGGGCTGGATGACCGGGCTCAATTGCTTTTGACCGGAACCTTGGATGATGGTTCGCTGGTAGACCTCACCCATTATGCCACTTTTATTGTAGACAATGGTTCGGTGGTGAAAACCCAATCGGGGGGGCGCGTGCAGCCCTTGGGTAACGGATCGGCAACCGTGGTTGCCAGCCACGGCGGAATGCTGGCAAAAATCCCTGTGCAGGTGAGTTCTTGCGAGGCGCCGGTGCCCATCAACTTCACCAACCAAGTGGTTCCGATCTTTACCAAGCTGAGCTGCAATGGTGGCGGTTGCCATGGAAAAAGTGGCGGACAAAATGGTTTTAGACTGTCTTTGTTGGGATTTGAACCGGACATCGATTATGCCAGCCTGGCCCGGGAGGAAAGGAACCGACGGGTTCAGGTCACCTCACCCGACACCAGCCTTCTGTTAACCAAGGGCGTTGGTGCGGTGGCGCATGGCGGCGGTCGGAAGATGGAAATTGACAGCGATGAGTATCGTCTGGTGCGGCGCTGGATCGCCAGCGGGATGCCGTGGGGCCAACCTGAAGACGCAACGCTGGCGGATGTGATTGTGTACCCGACCAACCGGGTCCTTCAAGCCGGAGCGACCCAACAATTTGTGGTGATGGCAAAATATTCCGATGGAAGGTTTGAGGACATCACCCGTCGGGCCCAATATGAATCGAACGCGACCGATATTGCGACCGTGGATGGAACGGCGCTTGTAAGGGCCGGCCAGTCTTCTGGCGAAGCCACTGTGATGGTGCGGTACCAGGACCGGGTGGCCACATTCCGGGCCACTGTCCCCCTAGCGAAACCGTCTCCAGCCTGGGAGTTTGCTGGCAAAACATTGGTGGACACGCACACGGCGGCCAAGTGGCGGGAACTGGGCCTGGCCCCAAGCGCCAACTCGACCGACGCTGTGTTTTTGCGTCGTGTCTCTCTGGATTTGACCGGGACGCTTCCCAGCGTTGATGTGGTCCGGCAGTTTTTGGCGGACAAGGATCCGGCCAAGCGGGACAAGTTGATTGACCGGCTGGTGGACTCTCCCGAATACGCCTATTTCTTTGCCGGCAAGTGGGCTGACATTTTGAAGGTGAAGCGGGGCGGTGACGCGAACAAGGCCAGCGGGACCTTCGCATTTCATGCTTGGCTGCGTGACGCGATGGCCAATGACATGCCTTACAACGAATTGGCGCGGGCGGTGCTGGCAGGCGCTGGTGATGAAACCACACACCCACCGGTCTTTTGGACGCTGAACCAGCAAGGGGTGGAGCAATTTGTGGATGACACCGCCCAGGTGTTTTTGGGCCTGCGGCTGACCTGCGCCCAGTGCCACCACCATCCGTATGAGAAATGGAGCCAGGATGATTATTGGGGCTTGGCTAATTTCTTCTCCCGCATTGGTAAGAAAGAAATACCGCTTGGCGCCAATGCGGCTAACCAGGACCAAAAGCGAACCTTGGTAATCGCCAATCCAACTGGGAATGTGAACAACAAGCGCACCAGCAAACCGGCACCTTTCAAGGCGCTGGACACCCCCGCTGTGACCATTGAGACAGGTGATGACCCCCGTCAGGCATTGGCTGACTGGTTGACTTCTGACACCAACCCGTTTTTCGCGAAAGCAATCGCCAACCGGTTGTGGGCGCATTTTTTCAACAGGGGACTGGTTGACCCGCTGGATGACATGCGACTGACCAATCCCCCCAGCAACCCTGCCCTTTTGGAGGCACTTGCCAAGGATTTTGTGGCGAACAAGTATTCGGTGAAGCACCTTGTGAAAACCATGGTGAAAAGCAGGACCTACCAACTGTCGGCAGAGCCGAACGAATACAACTTGAACGACAAGCAAAACCATGCGCGGTACTATCCGCGTCGTCAACCGGCGGAAGTGCTGTATGACGCAATTTGCCAAGTGACCGGTTCGCCTTCGGCCTTTGGCGGATTGCCCACCGACCAAAAATCTCCCCGGCGTGCAACCATGCTGCCGGACGAATCTTTCAGCACTTATTTTCTGGATGTATTTGGCAAGCCCCAGCGGATTAGCGCCTGCGAATGTGAGCGTGGGGGTGATGCCAATTTGGCGCAGGCCCTGCACTTATTGAACTCGGACGAAATTCAAAACATGCTTACCCGGGTGGGCGGGCGGGCGGATCTTTTGTCGAAGGAAAAACGGCCGGATGCGGATTTATTGAGTGAGCTGTTCCTTGGCACGGTGGGTCGGGAACCCTCCGCCGAGCAGAGGAAAGCCGCGATGGAGCATTTGACCAAACACAAAGACAACCGCAAGTTGGCTTTTGAGAATATCCTTTGGGCGTTGGTGAACACCCGGGAGTTTCTGTTTGTTCAGTGAGACAATTTTGAGCTAATTCGCATGCCCGGGGTGACTGTTGTCGCCCCGGGCTTTTTCGTGATTTTGCAGTGGCTGTTTGACTTTTGCAAAGGGGAGCGTTTCGGGTAAAGTCTTATACTTATTGAATTGTTTTGAAACCTATGCCCCGGATAGCTTCCATGCGTTTTACAACCTTGACCCTGACCCTTTGGACTGTTGTGGGCTTTTTGCAGGCAGGCGAACCGGTTAAAACCGTGAGCCCTTTGGCCAAACCGGCTGATGGCAAGCCCTATAGCCCAAAAATTTCGCCCGCATCGGGTGAAGGTGTAGCCGCGATCAAGCGGGTGAAAGTGCCGGAAGGCATGGAAATGCGGTTGTGGGCGGCGGAACCGCTGCTGGCCAACCCAGTTGCCTTCACTTTTGACAACAAGGGCCGGTGCTTTGTGGCCGAGACTTATCGGCTGCATGCGGGTGTGACTGACATTCGCAACCACATGGATTGGCTGGATGCGGACTTAGCTTGCCGCACTGTGGCAGACCGCGATCGGATGTACCAAGATAAGCTGAAAGAGAAGGCGGATGAATATGGGGTTCACCATGACCGGGTGAAGCTGGTGGTTGACAGTGACGGGGACGGGATTGCGGACAAAGCTGAAGTGTTTGCAGACGGATTCAAGAACCGGGTAGACGGGATTGGCTCGGGCGTGTTGGCCCGCAATGGCAAGGTTTTTTACACCTGCATTCCTGATTTGTGGCAACTGGATGACACGGGCGGATTGGCACCCGCGACGGGTAGGCGAAAACTGTCGAGCGGCTATGGAGTTCATGTGGGTTTTTTGGGCCATGACATGCATGGTTTGGTATTGGGCATGGACGGCCGCATTTATTTCTCGATTGGCGATCGTGGTTTGTCGGTTGACCTGCCGGGAGGCCGCAAGATTGACCTGCCTGACACTGGTGCCGTTTTGCGCTGCGATGCGGATGGATCGAATTTGGAACTGTTCGCTATGGGATTGCGGAATCCGCAAGAACTGGCCTTTGATGACAGCGGTGAACTGTTCACCGGTGACAACAACTCCGATGGTGGTGATCAGGCACGGTGGGTGCATTTGGTGGAAGGGAGCGATTCTGGTTGGCGTATTGGTTGGCAATTTTTGGAAAAGCCGATGGCGCGCGGCGCATGGAACATGGAGAGCATGTGGAAACCGCGAAATGCAGATCAGCCTGCTTATATTTTGCCACCACTGGCGAATGTGGGAGCGGGGCCTTCTGGTTTGGCGGCGAATCCGGGAACGGGGCTTGATGCGCGCTATAACGGCGCCTTTTTACTCTGCGATTTTCGTGGCGGGCCGGGTGGAAGCGGCATCCATGCGATTTGGAACAAAAGAGATGGGGCTGGGTATGCCTTTGACAAGCGGGAACAGTTCATGTCGTCTTTGCTGGTGACGGATGTCGCCTTTTCGCCTTGGGGCGAAGTGGTGGCAAGTGACTGGACAGACGGATGGGGCCAGCCGACCAAAGGGCGCATTTATGCCATTAAAGACAAAAAGGCATTTGCGGATTCCATTGTGAAAGAAACTGCTGCCCTTCTTGGTGGCGGAATTGAAAAGGCTGGAATTGGGGAGTTGGTCAAACTGCTTGACCATGGCGACCGGAGGGTGCGAATGGAGGCCCATTTGGCGCTTTCCACCATTGCCCTCACTGACAAGAACGCACTGGTCGAGCTTGTGGAAGCTGCAAGCAAAGGTACCACGTGTTCGCGGGTGCATGCGGTTTGGGGGCTTGGGCACAGCCTGCGGTTATTGGCGAAGCGAGATCGTGGGGATGCAGGTAGTGGAGCGCTTTCGGCTGGGGGAGATGCACTTGAAAAGCTGAAGGCACTTGCGACTGACAGCGACAGCGAGGTGCGCATGCAGGTGGCCCGGGTGTTGGGTGACATTGCTGGCACTGAGAAGGTTTTGCTGGAAATGCTGGATGACGCCGCTCCCCGGGTGAGCAGCAAAGCAGCACTTTCGCTTGGGCGCATGCAATCGGCTTCAGGCGGACTGAAAGCCATTGAATTACTAAAGAAGAACAACAATAGCGACCTGGTAATTAGGCATTCACTTGTTATGGCGTTGGTTGGAGCCGGGGAGCAAGCATGGGTAAAAGCTGCGAATGACCCTGCTGCCGCAGTTCGTTTGGGCGCGGTGTTAGCGCTGCGGCGGGCGGGTGTTGCGGCACCTGCTGAACTTTGGACCAAACTTCTTGCCGACAGTGATTCGCAAGTGGCAACCGAGGCTGCGCGGGCGGTTTATGACACGGCGGCGGAAAGCAATCTGGCACCATTGGCCGCCCAATTGAATCGGGTTGGGGCGACTGACCCCGCTATTCGTAGGGCCCTGGCGGCTCAGCGGCGGTTGGGAACTGCGGAATCGGCCAAGGCTATCGCAGGCCATGCTGCGAGTGGTTCTGCCAGTGAATCGACCCGGGTGGAGGCGGTTGAAATTTTGGAGCAATGGGCCCAACCTATCGGGCGCGACATGCTGAGCGGCTTATGGAGGCCCGGCAAGGCGGGCAATCAAGGCGACGCAGCAAATGCGTTACGGCAAAATCTCGCCAGCCTGATGGCTGGCCCAGCCAAGGTGCGCAGCGCAGTAGTTAGGGCGGCAGGGAAACTGGAATTGAAGGACTTGGCGCCAACCTTGGCCAATTTGGCCAAGGACCAAACCCTGGCCGCGGTTGCGCGGGTGGAAGCCATTGATGGGCTGGCGGAGCTGGATGGCAAGTTATTGGACGAAAACCTGGAGTCTTTGTTGAAGGACAAGGCAGCCAAGGTGCGAGCGCAGGCAACCTATTGGAAGCTCAAGCGGAGCGATGATCTGAGTTGTGTTACCGGAAGTGAAGGTAAAGCTGAATTGAGCGTTGAGGAAAAGCAGGCGATGGTGCGGGGTCTGGGCAGTAAGTCCAATCCAGCGCGGGATTTTCTTCTTATCGGTTTGGCTGGCCGACTGGCCGAGGGAAAAATTGAACCTGAAGTAGTAGTTGAATTGAGAGAAGTATTGGAGGCCCGGCCCAACCTGGTCACAGCAGAAGTAAAAAACAGACTGGCCAAAACAGGTTATGACGACTGCCTTCAGGGGGGTGACGCCGAGGCGGGCAAACGGGTATTTTTGCAAAAAGCCGAAGTGAGCTGCCTGCGTTGCCACCAGATTGGTGGGTCGGGCGGAATTGTTGGACCGGCGCTGGATGGCTTGGGCGGGAAGAAGGATGCCCGCTACCTGCTTGAGAGTATTGTCGAACCCTCTAAGGCGATTGCTGAAGGATTTCAAACAGTGGTGGTGGAATTGACCAACGGCAAGACCTTAACCGGCGTTCTTCGCGGCGAGGATGTAAATAGCTTGAAGCTGGTGACCGCCGAAGGGGTGGAAATGATTATTTCCAAGAAAGAGATTGAGGAGCGATCGAGCGGGCCGAGCGCGATGCCTGCTGACTTGGCCAAGAAGATGAGCAGGCGGGAGCTTCGCGATGTGGTTGAGTATTTGAAATCGTTGAAGTAGGCGATATTGAAGCCAATAGACTTGGATTAATTGCCTGCAATATTGACTGCTGATTTCCACGGAATGGACCAAGCCGATGCCTTATGAACAGTTTGACCGCAGGCAATTGAAAATCCAGCCACTAGCTTTGCGGCAGAATGATTTGGACAGGTCTTGTCTGGTGCCGCTTGAAACGCAGGCGAAAGCGGACCTTGACCCGGCAATTGGACGGATTGGTAGGTGGCTGGAGCATGCGCGGCGGGGCAACCGGGCGAGGTTGTGGGTGATGGGAGCCCATGTGATTCGGGCAGGTGTGGTGCCCCAACTGATTGATTTGATGGATTCTGGTCATATCACCGGTATCGCGCTTAATGGCGCTGGCCCGATTCATGATTGGGAGTTTGCCTTGATTGGGGCCAGCACAGAAAGTGTGGCCAAATACATTCGGACGGGTGAATTTGGTCTGTGGACTGAGACGGGGCGCATCAACGAGGTGGTCAGGCAGGCAGCCAGAGACGGTTTGGGCATTGGTGAGATGCTGGGAAAGACAATTTTAGAGGGAGACTTTCCCCACAAGGACATTTCATTATTGGCACAGGCCTACAAGCGTAAAATTCCGGTAACGGTGCATGTTGGAATTGGTCAGGATATTTTGCACGAGCACCCAACCTGTGATGGCGCCGCGTTTGGGGCAGCGAGTTACACAGACTTTTTGGTTTTCACCAGGCTGGTACAGGATCTGGAAGAGGGGGTGCTGCTGAATTTGGGCAGTGCAGTGATGGGGCCTGAGGTGTACTTGAAGGCACTTGCCATGGCACGGAATGTGGCATTTCAGAAGGGGGAAAGGATTGCCAATTTTTGCACCGCAGTCTTTGACCTGATGGCACTGGGCAATGATTGGAAAGCCCAAGCCCCCAAAAGCGACCCGCGTTATTATTACAGGCCCTGGAAGACCATTTTGGTGCGAACTGTAGCTGATGGAGGAGAAAGCCATTATGTGCAGGGGGACCACCGTGACACGGTGGTTGGATTGCGCCATGCGGCCCAAACGGCTGTGAAGAGCCCCAAGGCTCCCTTGGAAATGGGAGCCTGATATGCATGATTTCCCCTTAACCAGTGACAAGCTGGAGCAGGCGCTGGCCAAGGCCAAGGATTTGCGCATTGCGGTGGTGGGGGATTTATTCCTCGACCGTTACCTGCATATCGACCGGGCATTGGATGAGGATTCAATTGAGACAGGCGAGACCGCTTATCAGGTGACCCGGGTGATCGCCTCGCCCGGAGCGGCGGGCACGGTGATCAACAACCTTTCCGCGCTAGGGGTGGGCTGTATTTTACCGGTGGCGTTCATTGGGGATGATGGCGAAGGATATGAACTGCTGCAGGCCCTCAGACGGACGGCTGGAGTCGTGACGGACCATGTGGTGACCACCCGCGAGCGGCGGACCCCGACTTATACCAAGCCCATGCATTTGCATGCGGGCGGCAAGCCTGTGGAGGGTAACCGGCTGGATATTCGCAACCGGCAGGGCACGCCACAAACTGTGATTGATTCGCTGAAGCAGGAGATTCGCGCCCTTTGGCCGACGCTGGATGGGGTGATCATTTTGGATCAAGTAGGCGACCCGACCACGGGTGTGATCACCGATGAGATGGCACACCATTTGGCGGAGCTGGCCCAAACCGATCCGGGGGTGGTAACGCTGGCTGACAGTCGCGAGCGGATTGGGGTGTTTCATCATTTGGCACTGAAGCCCAACCAGCGTGAAACCCTGCGTGCGTCGGGTTTGCCTGACAACGCTACTGACCAACAGTTGGAGGCCGCCATTCAAAAGCTGGCCCTGAAGGGGGCACCAGTATTTTGCACACGGGCTGAGGCAGGGATTATTTTGGCGGAAGGGAACGGAAAGCCTTTGCGGCGAGTTCGGGGGGTGGGGGTTTCGGGGCCGATTGATCCTGTGGGAGCTGGTGACAGCACAAGCGCAGGCATTGTGCTTGGGCAAACGAGTGGGCTCGATGCGGCGGAATCGGCCGCACTGGGTTGCCTAGTTGCCTCCATCACTGTGCAGAAGATTGGGACGACTGGGACGGCGTCGCCTGGTGAGTTGAGGGAAGCGCTGAAATTGTTGAACTAATGGCGCATTATTTAGGATCAGCTTCATGGCCTGTGGTCTTGCGCGCCTTTTTCTTCACATCTTGCTGATCACTAAAGTTAGCCCCGTTGGAAAAGTGGCTTACTCTGCACCAGTTTCGTCCTCATTTTTGCCGAGTGCGGAGGATATTTTTTCATGGGGGATTTCAAGGCCCAGCAAATTTCGGCAGGCGTGAACCTCGGAACGCAAGCGGCGACGGAGGATGCGTTGGTCAGCGATTTCTGCCTCTGAAAATTCCAGTGGATGGCCGAAGGCGATATGGATGTCGCGATTTTTGTCACGGGTTTTATTTTGCCCGGGGGGACCACCCGCATAACTGAAGTAAGCCCCCCAACCGCCCTCGATCCATACGGGAATCACGGTGGTGGTGGGGTTTTGTTGAACCAGCATGGCCACACCGCGGCCAAAAAGCTTGGTTGATGGGTCCTCGACCCGACGGAGTGTGCCCTCGGGAAAAATCAGGACCGTCCCGCCCTGTTTGAGAATGGCGGAAGCCTCATCGATTTCTGGCGCGTTTCTTCGGGCAACTGCGGCAGGGACCCGAATGGCTTCGACAACATGTTTCATGAGAAACTTGATGCCGGGAAGGTCGTAAAAGACGCTGGTCATCATGGGGATGAACCTGCGGGGAATGGCTTTACCAAGCCAAAATGGATCGGTATAGGTGGTGTGATTGGCCACCAGGAGCACGGGTCCGGCAGAGGGCATGTTATCCAGCCCCGGGCCTGACGCTCGAATGTGACAGGTGGGCAACAACAGCACGGCTAAAATTTGCTCTGCCAATGGCCGGCGTACCATCCAGGCAGCCCAAATCGCCAATGCCAAAAAGACGAGCGCAAGCCACCACCAGGCAAATTGGCCCAAGCCCAACAACCCAATGACTGCACATAAAGCCCATGCGGCCAACCAAGGGCCAGCCTGGGTGGTTAACCAAGCCTTATTGGTGGTGTGAAGGCGAGGGCGGCAAGCACCCAGCCAAGCGGTGGTTCCGAGTGAAAGCCCAAAACCACAAACCAAAGTTGCCCCGGGGCACCAAGAACCACAAATCCACCAAACAACCATAGAAAGACTGACGGCTAGCAGGCCCATGGGGACCCAGCCGATCTGGCGAGCAGGTTGGCAGGCAATGAGGCAGACCAGTCCACCCAGCATTGCCCCGATTAGCAAGCAAACTGTCCAAACCGGTTCAAATGGTTCTGCCCCGCGTGCCAGCAGGGTTGCAATGCCACCTGCCAAAGAGAGGGCGGCGACCCACATGCCTGTGGTAACCCCCACTTTTTCCCATTTATCTGGCCAGGGGATGGAGTGCTGCTGCATTGGCCTGCTTTCGCTATGGACCATGGCCACGGGTACCAGGAATGCCCATGGAAGGATCATGGTTAGCCCGATAGCCCAAGGCGGAACTATTTCGGGACTAAGCCAAGCATTAAAGAGGGCAAAAAAAACCAGTGGCAGCGCGAGGAGCACGCGCAAACCTACTTCCCTGCCCCGGTAACGCCAAGGGTATAAGGGCAGATCATTTTCAAATTGCCAAGCGACCATGCCTAGCCAGGCAATGGCGAAGGATGGCAAGAAAAGACCGCGCTCATCGGCGGGCTGGCGCAGGTGTGACCACCAAACGCCTAGCATGCAGAGGGCTCCTGGCAACAGGGCCAACCTCGGGCCAGCTATTTTGGCAATGTGTGGAAACAGTAAGGCTGCCAAAACCGGTCCCAGAAAAAAGCCGGGAAACTGAAGGACGGTGAGGGTGGGGGCTTGGGGCTGAGCCCAAACGTGCAAGCGCAGCAATCCACCTGCCAGAATAGCCAATGCCCACCAGCGGGAAGCGAAGGATCCTGCCAGGCATAAACGGCCCAAGATCCGGGTAGCCTGATCCATGTTAGCGACCCACTTTGGAGAAACGGTTTACGGTTAGTCAGGAATGGGTAACCAGCGGTAATCCTCGGTCTTTCCAGGCCCTGTATCCGCCGGCCAGGGAAATGATGTTGGTGTAGCCCATGCGCATCAGGTTTTCCGCCGCGAGTGCGGAACGGTAACCGCCGCCACAGTACAGCACCAATTCGGTATCGAGTGCGGGGTAAGCCTGCTCGACATCCCGCTCGATCACACCTTTGCCCATGTGAGTGGCACCTGGAAGGTGGTCACGGGCAAATTCACCGTCTTCGCGCACATCGATCAAGGTTGGCTTATCGCCGGCACTATGGCGCTTTAGGAGATCGTCAATAGTGCATTCAGGCACTTTGGCGCGGGCCTCTTCGCAAAGCTTTTCAAACCGGGGCGAATGTTTTGGTGCCATGAAATTTTCCCCAAATAAAACCGGTTCGGACCAGTGATGCCCAACCGAAAGTGAAGCAGATCGGCCGTCAAAAGAGGGGCGACCCTTGAAGAGTGAATCAGATGATTCCCAGAAGGAGTTCTGTGAGGAGTTGGTCCAAGCGCTCGTAGGAGAGTTTTCGGCCAGCGAGGATATTGGGATCGAAGCGCATGTCTTTCAGTTTTTGGGCGGCCTCCTTGGAGAAGCGGGCTGTGAAGCCCTTCAGTTGGGTGTTTGCCCCGTGAATTTCCTTGAGGAGATCCTGAATCGGCTTGCATTCGTCATAGCGGCGGACCTTTTCCTGCATGATCTTGTAGGTCCGCATGCTGCGTTCGACAAAATCCCAGCAATCGCTTTCAGTGCGGTAGGGGTGGGCATCGAAACCGATGGTCCCCGCGTATTTGTGATCGGTGAGGAGCTTGGTGGTGTAGAAAGCTTCCTTGAGATCATCGGACCCGAATGTGAGGTCTTGATCGAAACGCAGGGGTTTTTGGCCGTTGAGGTGGACATTGAAGAGTTTGCCGGCACCGAGTGCTTGGGCGAACTCGTGGTAGGGATTGAGCCCGGCCATCTTGATATGGGCAGTCTCTGGGTTAACCCCGACCAATTCGGGATGCTGAAGGGTTTGAATGAAGGCCAGCACGCTACCCACGGTGGGGAGATATAGATCGCCGCGGGGCTCGTTGGGCTTTGGCTCCATGGAGAATTTCATGTTGTAGCCCTGCGAGATGACATATTCGCAGAGGAAGTTCAGGCTATCTCGTAGCCAACCGGATGCGCTGATGGGATCTTTGCTGGCATCGACCTCGACGCCCTCGCGGCCACCCCAGAAGACGAAGATCTCGGCCCCCATATCGGCCGACAGGTCGATGCAGTTCATGACCTTTTGGGTGGTGTAGAGGCGGACGGCTGGATCTGTGGAAGTGAAGGCACCATCCTTGAAAACAGGGTGATGGAAAGTGTTGGTGGTGCCCATGGTGCACTTGATACCGGTGTCTGACATCACTTTTTTGATGTCGCGCACTATTTCATCGCGCTGCTTGGCGGAGGCCCCCAGAGGGACAATGTCATTATCGTGAAACTCGAAGCCGTAGCAGTTTCGTTGAGCGAGGCCTTTGATGCAATCGAGGGCCGAGATTTCGGTGCGGGTTGCATCGCCAAACGGATCACGACCCCGATTTTGGAGGCACCAAACCCCAAAGGCAAACCTGTCTTCGCGGGTGGGGTCTAGGTCCAACGATGACATTGCCAATCTCTTTGCATTAGCTGGTGAAGGGAGCGGGCGCTTGGAGTTGTGTGGGGGATAATTTACCTTTTGCGCTCTGAAAGTGCTTGCATCATGGTGATCATGAAGGCTGGGAGGTCATCGGGCTTGCGACTAGTGATGATATTGCCGTCGCGGACTACTTCTGCATCTTCGTAAGTGGCGCCGGCATTGATGACATCGTCTTTGATGGCAAAGAAGCAGGTGGCGCGTTTGCCACGCAGGGCATTGGTGGAGCAAAGCATCCAGGGGCCATGGCAAATGGCCGCGAGCACCTTGCCTTGGTCGGCCATTTTCTGGGTGAATTGAATGAAGGCAGGGTTGCGTCTGAGAAAATCGGGCGCGAATCCGCCTGGCAGAACGACGCCG
>CAIWHS010000613.1 GCA_903912515.1 uncultured Planctomycetaceae bacterium | reverse complement strand
TCGTTCATCTGGCACCTGCCCTGGCACCTGAACGCCTTAACGCGGTCACCAATCTTTGAGCTTCGAGCGCCCCTTGTTTGCCCCTGACCAAGGGAACCCCCAATTTAGCTAAGCGGTTTTTCAAATCGGCCACGGCCTTCTCGGCGACATTTTGGCTTGGAGTGACCGCTTGTTTTTCTGAGGCAGATGTCGATTGTGAATGTTCAAAATTTTGCAGGGTTGTTTCTTTGGACCGGTTGAATTTTTTGTAAATATAACGGCCCAACATGCGAGGAATGTTTCGCCTATAAACTGGCAGAATAGTCTCTGGATCGGGTTTTTCGGTTCCTTCAGAATTTGGCGTATCCGCCAATACCACCAACACCTGGTGGCGGCGGGAACGACTGACCCGGACGGCACGCTCGAGGGCATCGATACGGGCTTCTAGGCCCTCGACATCGGTAAAAACCACATGCAACTCGGGATCTCGGGCGCGGGCCACTGCGGAAAGAAGGGCTAGCCCCAATCTTTCCGCGCGCGCGGCGGATTGAACCCGCAATGTGGGAGGAGGAGGGGCAGCCAATTTGCGGTCTTCCCGATGATCGGCCAAAAAGGCCCGCAGTCGACTGGCCAGAAGGGTGTCATCTTCGAGCAGCGCATCCAGGTGAGCAGGATTACCGCCTTCTCTTGCAGCTAACACCGTTGCCAAGATTTTTCGGTCACGCAATTGCCACTGGGGGAAAAAGGAGGCCAAACGGACAACTAACCACAAAATGGGCCCCGAAAGTGGAACAGAAAAGCACATCCACCCGCTGGCAGTGATGTAACTGGTGACCATGAGGATAGGTGGAACAAGCCAGGTGTAGGCACGATGGCGGTAGATCCAGCCGCCAATTCCGCCGTAGCGACTGAATCCCGGGCGGGGGGGCCCCCAAAGAACCCAACGCCATGGGATGGTGCCCCAACCGGCACGGGCAATATCGGGATAGATTTCACGGGCCAGGCGAAGGGCCGGAGGGAACAAGGGAAGCGGATCTTCCTCTCGGGGGGGCGTGAGGCCCGGAGTAGCGCAAGATTCTGCCAAGGTTTGCAAGACACGCAAGCGGTGGCGGTTACCGCCTGCTGGTTGCCGAATGATGACACGGCTCTCCTCTGCCACAATCAATCCGACTGGGTCTCTTTGCTCGAGTGAAAACTCCAATATTCCGGCGGCTGAATTGGCCAAGCTTGCCAATTTGGCCCCACCTGGAAACCATTTTCGCAAAGGATTTGTGCCATCTATCACCAGTTGGCACCGAACCGGTACCTCGTTCTCGAAATCACGGACAACAATCCGGTCGCGGCGCGCAGACAATTTCCAGGCGATGTGGCGGGGAGAATCGCCCGGGATGTAATCGCGAATGTCAAGAATTTCAGACGAGCCGCCGGGCCGGCGCAACCTGTGCTGGCCTGGCGAGAGCATGTAATTGGCGCGTTTTTTTCCACCGGAAGGATTTTCAATGCGGCCAGGATCAGGAAGTACCAACAACTCTAGGGGGGAGCGAATGAAGAGGGAAACGCCCACCAGCCCCTGCGAATCGAGCACGGTAAGCCTGGCTCCCTCGAAGCGGGCAACACCTGGGCAGGTGAACCGACCGCGCCAGACGACTGCGAGCTCACCTTTTGCTGAAATTTGGCCGTCTGTCGCAGGCCATTGGTGTGCGTCGGTTGGCCGGGCAAACCAGCTTCGTGTTTGGGCGGGTCGATCCAGCCACACCATGTCGGCCGGGGGCCGATCTTCAAGGCGAACCAAAGGCAGGCTGCCAAAGGGAAGCATCGTGTTGGTTTGCCAAACCGCAATACAGCGAACCTCTAGGGATTGGCCATCCCTTAGGGTGCGACATTGGCCACCGCGGTCGCGGACCTCGCGGATGATTTTTATATCCCCCGCCAGGGTTGCTGTTACCAGTCGCAGTTTCAGCCAGTTGAAAAAGACCCATGCCAGTAAGCAGAAACCCAAATACGCAAAGCCATCCAGCCAGTTGACCAGGCCCAAACCAGCCAGGATTAACCCGGCGACCGCCATGGCCCAACCACGCCTGGTGAGCATGCCTTAGCGTCCCCCTTTGCCGACCACGCCTTGAACTTCGGCATCGAGCACGGGAACAGTTTGCAACAATTCCTCAACCACATCGGCTGTGCGACGGCCTTCGATTTCTGCCTCGGGACGCAAAATGAGGCGGTGAGCGAGAGTGTATTGCGCGACAGCCTGCACATCTTGGTGTGTGAAGTAGGCGCGGCCATCGAGGAGCGCATGGGCCCGGGCGCAACGGAGTAGGCACAGAGCACCGCGGGGACTGGCCCCCAGAAGCAAGTCTGGGTGCTCGCGGCTAGCCAGTGCCAGATCGATGATGTATTCCCGCAAGTGGGGTTCGCCATGAACCTTGGGGCATAGCGACCGAAGTCCTTCAATTTGGTCGGCACTGAGCAGGCGCTCCACCTTTGCAGGTGCATCGACCCGCAGGTCGAGCATGTTCAACTCATGCTCACGACCGGGATAGCCCATGAGGACACGCACCAAGAAACGGTCGAGCTGAGCCTCTGGAAGGCGGTAAACACCTTCCTGCTCGACGGGGTTCTGTGTGGCCATCACCATGAAAGGTTGGGGAAGCGCTATGCTTTGGCCTTCGAGGGTCACCTGACCTTCTTGCATGGCCTCCAGCAAGGCGGCTTGGGTTTTGGCAGGAGCGCGGTTGATCTCATCTGCCAGCAGGACCTGACAAAAAACGGGTCCTTTGCGGAGGACAAAATCGCCTGATTTTCGATCGAGCACACTGGTGCCGGTGATATCGGATGGCATCAGGTCGGGTGTGAACTGAATGCGCTGGAAGTCGAGCCCCAGCACCTGGGCAAATGCCTTTGAAAGAGTGGTTTTGGCCACCCCCGGCACTCCCTCGAGCAGGACATGGCCGCCCGCCATCAAGGCAAGGAGCATGGTATCAACGGCGGACTGGTTGCCCACCACCACTCGGCCCACTTGTTCCCGTACCGCATCGCGGAGACGGCGGACATCGGCCAAGTCGGCCGGATCGATCGATAGCCCCCCAGCGGGATCATCAGGTGATCCGTTTTGCCCCGTTGGTAAATCACCCAAATCAGCCGAGCCCATAACCTTGCCACCTCCAACCCCGCACAGGCGGGGTCAACCATTTTTTTTAACTTCGGCCATATCTTGATTCAGCGTGCGCTTTGTCAAAACCAGGAACAGAATAAATCCAGCCATCACAGAAAGCATGACCAGCGCTGGCCCGGGCCAGAGGAAACGAGCCAAGGCAGAGCCTGCCCGATCGGGAATGTTCTCATCTTCAACCTTGGAAACCAGAACCTCTCCAGCCTGCACCGCGCCCTCGGCGAGACGATAAAGCAGGGTGAAAAGATCTTCTTTGGGCATGTTTGGGAGTGGCATATCTGGCATGGCCATGGGCGGGACGAATGGTTTTTCAATGATTTGGCCATTCACCACCAGGAGGAGTTGGTCACGACGAGCCTGATTTTTCGCCAGATTATCAGTGGTTATCCATTCGGCCAAATTGCAGGCGAATGCCAAGTTGTTAGAAACTGCAAGCATTTGGTTACAAAAAACTTCAGGGTCTGCCATCAGAACGACCCGGCCCATACCCTCGGGTGGCTGCAGTTGGGCTACCACGGCAAAAATTGCGCCCTCTTCTTGGGGCCCTGATGGCATCAGCTCCACCATGCCCGCATAGCGAGCCACCACTTTGCCACTGGATGGGGAACCTTCGATGCGACTTGGCGCATTGGCCACGAGGGATTTTGCCAGCATGGGACCTGCCAACTGTGAACGCGGCTTGAACCAAGGGAAGTCACTATCCCCCAGGATGGGAACCAGTTTGGGATTGGTTTGGTAACCGGCATTTCG
>CAIWHS010000612.1 GCA_903912515.1 uncultured Planctomycetaceae bacterium | reverse complement strand
TTTTTTGCTGATTAGGTCGCTTGCGGGGCGCAGTTGGCAGCCTTCTTCGCGGCCGATAACAAATTGACGAACAGTCACAGGAATGACCATTCCCTGCTGCTTACCGGCATTTTTTACGACTAGCTGAACTCTCATTCCGACCCGTTCTCCCGTTCAAGAACAAGTAGTTACCACCAGTATGGAACAGGTGGGGAGCGATTTGAAGAAAACTTTTCGGTGCTTGATTTTCTTAATTCAGAGAAGCAAAGCACACTCGAACAGTTTAGGCGGTAATCTGTCCTTAAGATTTAGTAGAATGGAAACGGATGGGAAAAGCAATAAGGCACATGAACAATTATTCAAAAATGATCCCTCGCCGCGGATTTTTGTCAGGGGCATTCACAGTTGGTGGCATGGCTCTAGCGGGCCGTGCAGGCCAGGCTGGATATGCCCAAATTACCGAGAGTGGTGTTTCTTCATCGCGAAGCACCCTCGAAGTGGCCGCCCCAACCGCCGCAATGGCTGAATGGGTAAAACAAACAGCCAAGCCCTGGGCCCGGCGCAAGGGTGTGGAAATTGTTATGCGGGTAGGGCTACCCGAGGGGAAAATTGGCAAAAACCAGCTGGCTATTGTGCCACCCAGAGCGATTGGAAAGCTGATTGGCGAATTGGGCAAGGTCCCGGGTGATTTTATTGGCCGTCCGGAATGTGCCTGGCCTGATTTATTGCCGGTTTGGCGGGAGCGTTTGGGTCGCTGGCGGGGTGAGACTGTTGCTGTACCTTTGATGGGTGACTTGTGGGTGCAGGTGGTCCGCTCTGACTGGATGGCCGATGAAACCCTGCAAAAAGCGCATGGGGATCTTAGTGGCAACCCCTTGCGGGCGCCCAGGTTGTGGGAAGAGTGGATTGTTCTGGGCAAAGCCTTGCACGGCAAGTTGCCGGGCCGAAAAGGGGCACCAGCTTTGGGTGCCCTGCCCGGCGCAGTAGAGGACCAGTTGCGATTGCTGCGTCAGGTGGCGGCCAGCCATTCGGTGGAGCGATTGGCAGCCGGGCAGAAGCTGAGGGCAGGCAAAGAGGCGGAAAACAGCCACTATGCGGTTGATTTTGAGCTGTTGACGGGAAAGCCCAAAGTGGCGGGGAAGGCTTTTGTGTATGCCCTTGAGTGGATGAGCCGTTTGCAGGCATATTCGCCTGGCAAAGCCGATGGCCAGCCATGGCAGGCGTTTGAGCGTGGCGAGTCTTTTGCGGCTATTGTTCCGTCGCAAGTGATTGCGAGGTTGCAGCGTGGCGCCTTGCGTGACCGATTTGACATTCATCCAGTGCCCGGGGCGGAGAAAGTTTTTCTCGATGAGGGTGAATTGCAGGCGGGGCAGGGGAATTTCATACCGCTTGTGGGAACGGGTGGTGCCATGGCGGTGGCCTCTAGCGAGGCGATCAGTTTGGTTTGGGATTTGCTGAGCTACCTGATTCAACCGAAGACGCAGTTGGATTTGGTGCTTGACCCGAATTTTGGTGGCCCGGTTCGCGAGCAGCAGTTGCCAGGGGCCCCATGGGATGGGTTGCAACTTGATTTGCGGCGATTGGGGCAGTGGCAGACAACCCTGCGGACAACGCTTTCGCCTGCTGAAACGGTGAATCCGGCTGTGGTTTTGCGCACACCTGACGCTGAGCAGCTTGATGCGGAGCTTGGTAAGCAGGTGGCCAGTTGTTTGGCTGGGAAAGGCAAGGCGGTGGATTGCTTGAAGGCCGCGGCCGATGCTTGGGAGACGATGGGCAGGAACCGGCCTGGGCGGTTGGTGGAAGTTAGGGCCTCGACAGGATTGTCTTGAGAGGCCTGAACGGGCAGAACTTGGCACGGGATATTGATTAATATAAATCTATAATTTGTATATTTAATAATTACTAAGTTTCCAACGGCTGCAGCCGAAGGGCTTGGCAGGCCCTGGGGTTGTAGTTTAGCGCTTATTTTACAGCTTTTTTGCGGATTCTACAGTGCTGGCGGATTCGACAGTATTGACCAGCAGCATGGCGATGGTCATGGGGCCGACGCCGCCGGGGACGGGGGTTATAGCCGAGGCAATGGGGGAAATCCCGGCATAGTCGACATCGCCACAGAGGCCGCCCTCGGGTTTGCGGTGGATGCCCACATCGACCACGACAGCGCCAGCCTTGACCATGTCGGCCTTGAGCCAGAGCGGCTGGCCGATGGCGGCGACGATGATGTCGGCCTGTTTGAGGTGGTGAGCGGGGTTGGGGGTGCGGCTGTGGCAGACAGTCACCGTGGCATCGACGCCTTTTTGGAGCAGCAAAAGAGCCAAGCTTTTGCCAACAATGCTGGACCTGCCAAGGATGACGACATTTTTTCCGGCCCATGAGATGCCGTTGCGCTCAAGAAGGAGCCAAACGCCGTGAGGTGTGCAGGGGAGGTAGCGGGGGCGGCCATCTGCGAGAAGGCCGAGGTTGTTTGGATGGAGGCCGTCGACATCTTTATTGGGGCTGATGCGGTCGAGGATGAGGGCGGTGTCGAGGTGTTTTGGTAGGGGCAGTTGGACTAGGATGCCGTGAACAGAAACATCAGCGTTGAGTTGGTCGACGAGGGTTAATAGGTCTTGCTGGGTGGTACTGGCGGGCAGTTGATGCAGCCAACTGGCCATGCCG
>CAIWHS010000611.1 GCA_903912515.1 uncultured Planctomycetaceae bacterium | reverse complement strand
GTTGGAAGAACCGGCTTGGGTCGCTGCCAAAATCACTTCGCCAGCACCCGTCAACGTAACATTCGTCCCCTCTGATGAGGCCTTACCCAACACCACCTTCAAAGTCACCGGTAAACCGCTGTCGGAGGTAACTTCTACACCAAACATCGGATCGCCAAATTGCTTGTCCACCAAGGTGGGCCATGTCAGCACTTGGGTCGCCGGTTCAATGGTGATAGTTTTCTCCGAGACTACCGGCGCAAACTGTTCGTTGCCAGCCTGTGAAGCACGCAGTACCACCTGACCTGCAGCCTCAGACTTCAGGATATTCCCCGCTAACGAAGCGGGCCCTGAAACGAGGCTCACATCCACCGGCAACCCACTATTCGAAGTTACATTCAAAGTCGCAGTTTTGCCTATTTGCATCGTCCCCAGATTTCCCCAGTTAATCAACTGCGGTTGCAGGAACAAGATTGTCAGAGCTTCGCTATAATAGACTTTTGAAAACTCAGGACTATACCCGATTACCCGCACTGTTACTGGTTTCGTGATAGTGAAAGCATCGTTATAAAAGCTGGATATTATGTCCGGCTGTGATCCATCCAGAGTGTAAAACAGATGCCAGCCCGGCCTGGCGAAACTTAGTTCGATGGACAGCGGGTTCAGCGTGCGCACCGTACCGGTCACCGGTTTGCCGTTGGCAAGGATCTGCATGGCGACCTGATAAGTCACCACGGCCTCGGTACTAGTCACCGCATTAACTGCATTGCTCACCACCACCGAATACCCACCCGCATCCGCCTCGGTAAAGTTGGGCAGACTCAAGGTGGGAAGATTAGCTCCCGGCACGGCCTTGCCGTTTTTCAGCCACTGATAGGCCGGAGTCGGCGAACCTGTCGCGGTGACGGAGAGTTGAACCGTCTCCCCTTCGACACCCACCACCGACTGCGGTTGCTGCGTCAAATGCACCACTCCACCATCTCCTGTCACTTTCACCGTCACCGCACTCAGCACGCGGATGTCGAACCCGCTGCCCGTCAACTCGATCTCGCTCAGCTCGATCAGACACGTTGCATTTCCGCTAAGGCCTGCCTGCACTCGGAAGGTCAGTTCGGCAATCACACCCCCGGTGCCTACCCAGTCACTTTGACTGGTCATGCTTACGGACACCGATCCGTTCTGGTTCACGTAGTCTGTCGCCGTTGGGCCCACGTGCCACATCTTTAGCGCCGACGTTGGGACCCACGCACCGGCCTTTAAGCTCTGAGCACTCTCCAATCGCAAGGCACTTACCGGGTACTTGATCTTCATCGATAAGCCCGAGATCGAATTGGTCAGGTCTTTCAGGCTGATTTGCACCTTATAGGTCTGCCCCACCACCGGGGCCACGGACGGCAACGTCCACTCGGCGCGCTCAGTCGGTTGGTTACCGCTCTTCTCATAGTCGTAGAGAACTTTTACCTCCGTATCAGAAAGGGCACGGTTGTAGATCCGAACGTCATCGATTTTTCCTTTAAATGATATCGGCGCCCAAGCATATCTTCCAATATAGGTCACTACACCAACTCCACCTAGTGTCAAAGGATTAGTAACTGCATAATCCTTGAAGAAGCCACCGACTCCGTTAACATAGTACTTTAGCCGTTCAGACGGATCAACTTTTCGACCATCGAATACAACCATCATTTGCTGCCATTGGTCAGAGATCATGGGGGCTGTTGGACTTTCAGTTCCGAAACCACCTATTACAGATGTTCCCACTTTCCCTCGAGTCTCGCTTACGATTAGCCCAACAGGTCCAGCATAACTACCGCCAGACAACCACCGCATAAAAATTGGGTTTCCAACCGTATCAGCTTTGTTACCGATTGCTGGTGATTTCACCCAACAGCTAAATGTAGCTTGCTCAGCGTTATCTATTGCTGTAAAATTCGGTATTGTCACATATTGATCAACACCATTTAAGTCAAGCGTTCCGGTTTGTGAACCAAACCTGTCGGGCGCAAACGAGCCTGCTATAAGTTGACCATTATTCCCATTTCCACTCTCATCCTTCACATTCCCATTAAATGGATAGTACGCCACTAAGCCCTTCCAAATTCCTGAATCTACACCCTTGATGCTCAAGCTCGCGACGCTGCTGGTGACGCTGCCGGCGGCATTACTAGCAACAGCGAAATAGTCGCCTATCATGGCTGGGCGAGCATTTGTTATATAAAGTATATTATTGATAGCATCTGGGAGAACGTTTCCATCCTTAAACCACTGGTAACTAAGTGCGTTTGTTGCCGTCACCGAAAACAAAATGCCTTGACCAAGATCGGTAGTGATGTTGGTGGGTTGAAATATAATGGAAACTAGATTGATTGGCACTATCTCCGGATCACTGGCATGGACAGTGATTTTGAAGTTCGCGTCTACACCAGACAATGTACGGAGAGCCCAATCACTAGTCCCTAGCCCCGTCTTCTGCCAGAAATCTGAGGAAGAATCACCGACATTCAGTTGAGGTCGACCCGAGGTGGACTCAGCACCACCAAAGATCAAACCCTTGTCAGCGGTCGAGGTGGCACCCGAGAAACTAAAGGCTACCGTAAAGTTCTTGGGCAGCTTTAGTTGGCCATATTTAGCTACCCAGTCCTTGTAGAGGAACGTAGCTGTATTGATGCCTTTAGATATGCCTATACCAGAGAGGGAAAACAGCTTGCTGCCCGGGGAGGCCACGCCACTAATCACCGCGCCGTCATTGGCGTAGATGTTCAGGCTCATCGAACCACCCAGCGAGGCAGAGTAGTAGTCGAAGGTCAGCCCGGTGAAGACATACCCTTCTGAGGGCAAAGTAATCTGGTCACCGTATTCGTAACCACGGTGGCCGTTGGCGATGGCGGTTCCAACGCCGTAAAAAGCATCCCCACTTCCAGTTGTGGAATAGATTGTACCGGCGAATGACAATGCCGTTGTAAAAAGCAGAGCTACAAAAGCAAAAATCAAATTTTGAATCATAAGGCGAAGGAATACTTTAAATTTAAACCAGCCACGTCACACGTGCTATCCACCATCCGCGAGCCCTCCCGTTGCTTGGCTTGAACTCGGGAAACAACCGGGTCTGCCGCAAAGACTTGGCAAACAGAAATCACCACCCAGCAGGCGATTCGAAGGATCCGGCTTAGAGAATTGTCGCCACGGGCATGCATCGGGTCAGGTGTTGAAGATCACGATTCTGATTGGGTTTGGCGCAATGGACAGGGTCTTTTAAACCCCACAGACATTTCAGGGCCAAAACGGAAGCGAAAGGTTGAGAAAGCAGCCCACAGCCGAACCCACCAAACTCCATTTGAAAATTTACAGGATTTCGGGCCGTAACGGGTACAAGTATTTATTTTGTAACGCTTGAGGCCTCTCAAAAGGATTTGGGGCTCACTTTTCAGCACCAGAGGGACTGCCCGAGGAACTCGACGAAGACGGGATGAGGGCCCAAAAAATCAGCCCTTCCAACAACTGCAGCCAACAGTTGCTTTGGAAATCGGGTCGATCTGCAAGATCGTTGAGTCTGAAAACCGCGCTGGAATCCCCTGCATTTTGCTGGAATATCAGCTTCTTTTGCAGGCTCACCTCTTGTCGGAGGCGTTTTGGATTCCTGCCGACATCTCTCGATGCAACTGCTCTGCGGCTTCGACCTCCGCCGGATATGGGACGGGTTGAGCACCGGGAAACAACCGGTCCAAGGCGGCTACCAGTTCCCAAAATGGGGCTTCGCCGTTCTCCCAGTCTTTGAGCGCAAAGTCGGTCGCTCCACGGACCCGATCGATAAGGTCTTCAGCCATGCGTTGTCGCTGGTTCGATTTCATCCACTCCTGCCACTGAAGAGCGGTGAGTTGGTTGCCGCCCACCGATTCGACCGGGGCATGAGACAGAATGCGGTCGGGCCCCGGACAACAAGTCCGCCGATATAAGGGGCCTAATTTCCGGCCACCAATGCCGGTCACGACACCGAGGGGAGCCGATGGGATGGGCGGTTGGTCGCGCCATTTTTCCCATCGAGAGAGTTGATTTTGATCGAAGGGATACCCGTCGCAGCTGTGGATTGGCCCGTCTTGGGTCGCCAGCCAGCCAGGGCACACTCCGGTGGCAGCGAAGACTCGCTCCCGCAGTAACGCGGTAAAGGGGTTACGCCCACGTTCGACCTTCTCGAGAGCAGGCCGGCTCATCTCCAACCGGGCGGACAGTTGAACCCGTCCAAGGTAAACGGCTTTGCGAAGTGTAGCCAGCGGATGCTCGATCGTGGTGGGTCGCGGCATAATTGCACTCTAATGAGTGCTAATAAGAGTGCAAATCTTTTTGCTCCGACCAAGTCCCTGCCCTATTTCCTGAGCATGAATGCGTTCGAACCCCAGGTGCTGATTCCTCGCCGAATGAGCGCGACGGACGCTCGAGTCGTTTGGGTACGCCTCTTGCGTGAGGTCGCTGATACCGGGCTTCCGCTGGAAATCACCCGCCGGCAGAAACCCAGTGTGCTCTTGGTGCGCGCGGCCGATTTCGAGTTGGGTTTGGGCCGATCGCACCCGTGGTCGGATCTGCGCGCCCGCATCAGCCCGGGCAGCTTCCGTCCCAATGGCCTGCAACCCGGGGTGACCCACCGGTGGACGCACGCGAGTTCCACCTGGATCCGCGATCACTTCGGCTCGGTGTTGGAAGCCGTCGATACTGACGGCCAGCCATTGCTAATCACCCGCCGCGGGCACTGCGGGCTGATGCTCCTGGCTCGCCGAGTGTTTGAAGCCCACTGGAACCTGTCGCGAACGGTCCTTATTGGCCGATCCGAGGAGACCCTCGGATTGAATCTCGCAACCGATCCGCGGATGCGCCTCGCCCAAGCCGACCGTCGGGCTCGGGCAACGGCCGATTTCCGCCTTCAGTTCAGTCCGTGAACCCAAACAACCCGCCACCAGAACTCTTTCCCATGAAACGCCGAACCCGACTCGATTCCCCACTGATTCCCCTCACCTTGCAGCAACTGCATCGCCTGATGTGCCCGACGAACCATCGAGCCCAAAACGCGGAACGCTTGGAGAAAGAAAGTGCATGGGTGGCCAAGAAGCAGATCACCCAACGCTTCGGCGTCAGTGCCCGCACGGTCGACAACTGGCTCACCCGAGGCATGCCACATTTTAAGCCCAGCGCCCGAATGGTTCGCTTCTGGATTCCCGACTG
>CAIWHS010000610.1 GCA_903912515.1 uncultured Planctomycetaceae bacterium | reverse complement strand
CTTGGAAGACGATGTGAACAAGCTGTCGAAATGATTTTAGACAAATTTTTACTGAAGTGGGGGGGCCTCAGTTGAGATTGAGGTCCCCACACTTTTGTAATTCAATTTTCTAAGGTTACCACCACCCGATTCAGGGCGTGATTGGTGTTTGGCCGTTGAAGCGGTCGTCATAACATTCCAGACCGAAGGGTGGCTTGTAGGCGTGGAGCCTGCTGGCACCTTGGAACCCTTTGGCGTGAAAAAAGACGCGGCGGGCGAAGAACGTGTAAGGCTCGATTTGCTTGGCGTGTTGTCTTATTTTCTCGCGTGAGCCAAAGAGGGCCAGAGCTGCTTGTTTGAGGCGCCACTTTCGGCCAACTGGGTCGGTGTCTGCCGGTTGGTTTTTGTCGGTGTTGAATTCTGCCCGGTGTTCGATTGTCAGGTATGCGGCCTCGACCAGTTGTTCCAGAGCGCCCTTGGAGGGCAGGAACTCGATGGCGTGATTGGCGAAATTGAGGCAGGCGGTGCCTTCCGGAAGGGCGGGGCCTTCAGGGCCGTCGATCAGGACGATGGTGTCTGGACCGCACAAGTGGCGGATTTGTGTGAAGGCATAATAAGGGTCGAATAGGTGGTAATAAACTCCCAGATAAATAATAATGTCGAAGGGCCCCTCGCTAGCCAGTGTTTCCTTGAGTGAATAGACACTTACATCTTGGCGGACCTCGATCTTTGAGCCGAGCAACTCGCGGGCGATTTGAATTCCTTCGCCGGCGGACCAGTTTTGGGAAAGGTCGTCGGTGGAGAGGACTCTGGCGGCACCGCGTTTTTCAGCCTCGAAGCTCCAGTATCCGTCCCATGAGCCGATTTCGAGAACCCGCTTACCTTTGAAATCGACCTTGTCGAGTTGCTCGTGGAGGAACCCCCAAAGCGCCCGGTGGTCGGCAGTGTCGGGTGTGGAGCTTTTTGCCCTGAAACCGCCTGGGAAATCGTATTCGTGGTACCAGGGCACACGATCGATTTTTGCCTGAATTTCTTGCTTTGATAGGCCGGACAAAAGTGACGAGGACATTGCCAACCCCTTGCACCGATAAATTTCCTGCCCGGGACTATGATCCGTGAGGGGATATCAGGACAAGGCCAAGGGTTGGCAAAAAGGATGGCCAGGGCGACTAGGGGAACTAGGATATAGGTAAGATAGTTTAGGTCAGACCAACCCCGGCCTATTGATCACCCGGGAATAAATTGGAAATTTCCCATGCCCAAGACAACAATTGCACCTTGGGGTGCAGCAGAAGAAGCGGCGGCGCGTCGCTTGATCACCTTGGCCTTGGCTGAGGACCTTACCGCACCGGACGGCCGGAAGGGTGATGTGACTTGCAAGGCCTTGGTGGCGGAAAAATTGACCGGGCAGGCGGCCTTGGTAGCCCGGTCACCGGGTGTATTGGCCGGATTTGGGGTGGTGCCGTTAGTTTTTGGCCAGATTGATCCGACTGTGAAGGTTGAGTTGCTGGCTGTGGAGGGGACCCAGCTTAGTCCGGGCATGCCCATTGCCAGGCTGCGTGGCCACATGCGCGCCCTGCTGGGGGGTGAAAGAACGGCGCTGAACCTGTTGCAACGGTTGAGCGGTGTGGCGACGCTAGCCCGGCAATATGCGGCACAAATCGCTGATTTGCCGTGCATAGTTCTTGATACCCGCAAGACGACTCCTGGCTGGCGAGTTTTGGAAAAGTACGCTGTGCGCATGGGTGGTGCGGCCAACCACCGGATGGGTTTGGCAGACGGCATTTTGGTGAAAGACAACCATTTGGCCTGCTTGGCCGGGCGGATGCGGGCGGATACCGGAACCGTGCAGAAGGCGACCCAAAAAGCCATGGAGTACGCCAAGACGCATCCGCCGCTACCGGTGGAGATTGAGGTGGAAACCATGGAACAATTGCGAGCCGTGCTAGCGGAGGCACCCACAGTGGTGCTTTTGGACAACATGACCCCAGCGCAGGTGCGCGAGGCAGTGGCGCTGCGCAATGAATTGGCGCCAGGTGTGATGCTGGAGGCCTCTGGTGGCATTAGGCTGGAAAACCTTAGGGATTACGCATTAGCAGGGGTGGACAGGATCAGTGTTGGGGCGATGACGCACCAAGCGACTGCGCTGGACATGGCCATCGATTTTATTCCCGATGTGAAATGACAGATGAATTGGCAGCCAGCGGGCCCGTGCCGGACCGGGTAATCCATCGTTCTGGGCGGCAGGTTGGTCATTGCATCCATTGGCACGACCGCTTGGACAGTACCAACGAGCAGGCGATGCGCTTGAGCGCACGGCTGGGGCAAGAGCCTTCGCTGCACGGCGTAGCCATCGCGGCTGGTTGCCAGGATCGTGGGCGTGGCCAGCATGGTCGGGTGTGGACCGCCCCTCCGCTGAGCAGCGTACTTATGAGCGTTCTTTTGGATCTTGAGCAGGAAGCGAGTCGCCCTGCCCTTCTGACGGCTTGGGCCGCAGTGGCAACGCGGTATGCTGCGGGGCGTTGGCTGGGGGTGAAGCCACGCATCAAATGGCCGAATGACATTTATGCGGGAGACCGGAAGATTGCCGGGATTTTGGTGGAGAAGGGAAGGGGTACGGTGGTGGGAATTGGGCTGAATATTAGCCAGACTGAAGAAGATTTTCTGGAAGCAGGGTTGGAGTTGGGTGGATCGTTGGGCATGTTCTCTTCCGGTGCAGTTCCAAGCCACTGTGAGGTACAGGATAGCTTGCTGGAAGCGCTGGATTTGGGGCTCCCTGCCATTCAAAGGGGGGAAACCCGTGAGTTGGAGGCTGCATGGCGGGAGGGGCTGGGGCTTGTGGGTGTTGCTGTGCGTGTGGAGGCGGTGGGGCGTGTGGCCCTTGGGATGGTGGAAGAGGTTGGTTTGGCAGGTGTTGTATTAGCGCAAGATGACGGTGCCCGAAGGCGATTTTTGCCGGAAGAGATCTTGCGCATTCACCCGCTTGGGGATTTTTTGCGTGGGGAAAATTGGGAATAGGCGGCCAGATTAAACCTGATCAGACTTGACGGATTCCTTTGACCACCGAGAGCAGGGGTTCCTCGAATTCTTCAGCATCGACATCACTGAATTGCCAGAGTGCGAGTACCGTGCCCTCGTTGGCAGTTTCGAAACATCGGATTTGGCAGGTGTGGTAATCGTCGAGGTAGCCGAATTGAACCTCGTAGCCGGCAGCGGGAACGCCACCTAGGAAATCATCGACCTCGTCGGCCTCGAGACCCGGATAATCGGCCTTCAAGGATTCAAGGGTGGCTATGGCCGCTTGCCTGGCATCCATTTCTTCACCTAGGCTGGTGAGGAGTAGGAAGGCGGTTCCGGGGCTTTGGAGGGTGAGGCGCCAGCTACCGGTTTCGGTATCGGCTTCACGCTCAACTTCCCAGGTTTCGGGGCGGTTGAATTGTATGGAGCCTTGTCTTTCCAGAGGCATTTGCTGACCTTTTCTGGTTTTGGATTGAATGCTGGAGATGGGAATCGAACCCACACGGGACTTTCGCCCCAGCGGATTTTAAGTCCGCTGCGTCTGCCATTTCGCCACTCCAGCAGTGGTCTGCCGGGCCCAGTTAAACATAGGCCTTAGTAACCATATTAGGAAAGATTCAGGGGACTGCCACTTGGCTTGGGCAGGTTCAGGGGAAGTAGGTTAACTTTTGGTGTTTCGCATAGGGGTTTGATGGGGTTTGGGTCGTTCATGATTTGGTGCAGGGTGGTGTTTCCAAATGATTCGATCATTGCTGCCAGGGCATTGTCGAGGTGACGGTGCAGGGGGCACAATTGGGAGCCGTGGGAGGAAATACCCATGGGGCATGTGAGAATTCGCTGCAAAGGGTCGACGGCCTGGACAACCTCGAGAATGGTGATGTCTTTGGGCCGCTTAGCCAAGGTTGCACCACCCCCTTGGCCGCGGCGGGTGGAAACAATTCCAGAGTCGGCCAAATGTTGCAAAACCTTGGCAAGGTAGGCTTCAGGCACATGAATGGCGCTGGCCATTTCGCGCACACTCACAATGGCAGGTGCAACCATGG
>CAIWHS010000609.1 GCA_903912515.1 uncultured Planctomycetaceae bacterium | reverse complement strand
TCGTCGGCAATATTTACAAAGGGCGGATTGTCAATATCGAGCCCAGCATTCAAGCTGCTTTCGTTGATTTCGGAGTTGGAAGAAACGGTTTTTTGCATATCTCAGATGTTGAACCGGCTTACTATCGGCACCTAGACCCCGAAGGATCTAAATACGACACCGGTGACGATGAACCCCGCGGGGATTCGGGTCCAAAGCGCCGTGATGGAAACCGGCCTACAGGTAGCTCCTCCGGTCGTGGACGTGATTCCGGCCCCCGGAGTAGCGGAGGACGAAGTGCCGACCGTGATCAGGAGAGGAAAAAGCAACTTTATCAGGATCTAGCCGAAGATCTTGAATCCCTTTCACCACATGCCAACCCAGAAACAGGTGCTGATCAGCCCAACAGGCCCACGAGCTTGGATTTTGGTGATCAAGTTCCAAATGAAACTGAGAAAAAGGTTGATTCTCGCGATCAGGGCGGGCGTCGAAGGGGAGGACGCAGCACCCGGGGTCGTAGGGCAATTCTCGACTCCGGAGCATCACCCGAAGAAGAAGGCCAAGGTCGCTATCCAAACCAAACTGAACCAAGCGGCCGGGATAACAACGAAGGGAAAACTCCCCCGTCCTTCATGGGGTCAACCGAACACCGAACTTCACCTCCAGAAGACGATGGTTTTGATGATTTGGTTTTTACTCCCAAAAAGGCCCAAGAAATAGCGAACGCCCAATCTGGTGGTTCAAGTTCCCCAATTTCCGTCAAAGAGCAATCCATTCCCCAGTCCAAACCTATGGCGAAAGTAATTGTTGTTGAGCAACAGGCCAAAACCGCCAGTGCTTTGGATGAAGAGGATCTCGTTTTCACTCCAAGGCAAAACTTGGGCGGAGAAGCCCCTGCCCCATTAATATCCAAACCCAGCGTGGCACCCCCCTCAGAACAATCAGTTCGTATCTCTCCACGCGTAATCCAAGTAGAAGTGGCCACGACCTCTCCTGCTGCGGAAGGTGAAACAGGCGAAGATGATTTGTTGTTTCAATCCAAAGATGTTTCAAATTGGACTACTGAAAGTAATCGCTTAGCTCCCGACATGGCTGAAGGAACAGTTGAAAAATCGGAATTTAGCCCCGAAAGGGATCAGCGGCCAGGCTTCAGACGTGAACGGGAAAACAGGCGTCAATCAGATCGCGGGTTCCGCGATCCAAATGAAAACGGGAATCGTGAACGACCCGGAGAGCCCGGCCGGAATGATCCAAGGCAAAGGCCCCGCCGGCCAAGCAGGGACTCAGGAAGAGTTGGGGGAGGAGAAAAGCCCAAGCCTCCCATTCAGGATGTTTTCAAGCGAGGTCAAGAAGTAATTGTCCAGGTGATTAAGGAGGGTATTGGAAATAAAGGTCCAACACTTTCGACATACATTTCAATAGCGGGTCGTTATTTGGTTCTAATGCCCGGCATGAATCGTATCGGTGTATCCAGGAAAATTCTGGACGATGAGCACAGGCGGCGCAGCAAGGAAATATTCAATGACCTCAAGCCCCCCAAAGGTTTGGGCTTCATTATCCGGACGGCAGGCGTTGGCAAATCCAAAATGGAACTCCAACGGGATTTAGCTTACCTTTCGCGACTTTGGCAAGTGGTTGCCCGAAGAGTTAAGAAAGTCAAGTCTCCAGCGGAAGTGTTCCAAGAATCCGACATCATTACCCGTACCATCCGTGATACTTTCTCAACGGATATTGAGACTATATGGGTAGATGATCGTGCGGCCTTCGAGCATGCCCAGGAATTCATGCATTTCGTCATGCCTAAATATGCGGAACGGATCCGATTCCACGAAGGGCGAGATCCTCTATTCCACAAATTTGGTATTGAGGAAGAAATCACAAAAATGCACCAAAAGAAGGTACCGCTTCCAAACGGCGGTTCAATCATTATTGAACAAACCGAGGCATTGGTTGCCATTGATGTGAATAGTGGAAACTTCCGTACTGATGGCAACAACTCCGAGGAGACTGCTTACCAAATGAATCTTGCCGCAGCCAAAGAAATTGGCCGGCAACTCAGGCTTCGAGACCTAGGTGGCGTGATCATTAATGACTTTATTGATATGCGCGAAGAAAAACATCGCCGCGGGGTTGAGAAAGCTATGCGGGAGGCGGTTCGCCGAGACAGGGCTCGAACCAAAGTTTTGCGTATTTCAGCATTTGGTTTGATTGAAATGACCCGCCAAAGGATTCGGCCATCACTTAAACGCAGTCTATTCACCGATTGCCCGGCCTGCCGGTCCTTTGGCTATGTAAAAACTGTTGAAAGCATGAGCCTGGAAGCCCTCCGACTCCTACAACTTTCGACTTGCAAAGATATGGTTAGTCATGTCCTGCTTAGACTTCCAAATACGGTTGCAGAGTATTTGCTAAATCGGAAACGAAAGGAACTTCATCGGCTAGAAGAGCTTGGTAATATGAATATCGAGATATTGGGCGTTCAGGCTACCAATCCTGAATTCATCGAGATGACTGCCTTTGACCAAAATCGAAACGAGGTTCGAATTCAACCAATTCAGCCAGAACCATCAGGGCCACGCCAAATGCGCCGCTAACACAAACTGCCCAAGCCGACACCTTAAGCCTCTAGTCGTCATTTTTATGCGTCTAGGGGCTTTTCTTTTGAACCTATCTCTTGACTCGAAAGATTCGGATGTTTATTGCCACCTCGTTGTTTAAAGCTTTTCCAAGCGGTAACGCCCCCAAACACAATGATTTGGGTGGTTTTCCTAACAGATTGAGGGGACAACTCCGGTGGCTTCAAGAAGGGGTTTCTTTCCAGCTATTTTGGCAATAACCCTCCTGGGGTTATTGGCCTTGGGAAGTTACAGCCAAGAAATCCCATCCCAAGCTGACGGAACCACTCCTGTAAATAAATCAGTCAATGATCAACCAGCCGGAACCAATCCTCCCAGTTTAGAATACTCCGTCCGCTACACTCGCAATGCCGCAGGCGAATCTAAACCAGTGATTCTGGAAGCGGATGAAATCGCCATATGGACAGAAAGTGATTTCACTTTCCTACTACTCAGGGGCCAAGCGATGGTCCAGTTGGGTGTGGTGCAACTTCGTTGCCAATCAGCAATCGCCTCAGTCAATTTAAAGGAATACAAATCCAGCGGGATTTGGAAAATAAGGATTCACGCTGAAAACCTTTTTCTTGATACGAGTGCAGAATCCAAGCAAGCTGACACCGGACTAATCGAGTTAAATACAAGAGGTGAATTTCGATACCGAGCTGCAAACAACCGGGTGACTCGAGAATCGTTGAATGATAATCCAGTTTTCCAGAGGGGCAAATCTGCAATAACCAAGCCAAACACGGCAAAAGCACATGTGGCTAAAAAACCATTATCCCCCCAGCCACCAAGCCTTCCCCCCGGTCAACAGCCTCCCGTAGGTCCCATAACCGGTCAACAACCTCCTGAATCAAATCCCCTACTGGAATCCCCTGCCAAGCTCCTACAGATTCAAAACCTCCAGCCAGGTCCTAGCCCTAAATCGATACCAAACTTCCCCTCGCCCGCTACAAATACCAATCCGCTATTACCGCCCAGATTGGAAGCATTGCCGGGAATGGACCAACAACCCTATTTTGAAAGCACGGAACCAGTCAGGCAATTTTCCCTAACCCCCCGAACAAGCGAGGGATTTAATTTTTCTTTCGGGCCAAGATCCGGAAATGAACAAGCCCTACTGGTTAGCGGGGGTATTATTTTAAGTATTAAGGATGTTCAAGGAATTGGACTCCTCGATATGGAAGCGGACCGGGTTGTTTTGTGGACAAAGGGTGCCAACATACAAGAAATGATGGATAACCTGCGCTCAAGCAAAGGTGAAACCACCAAGGAACTGGAAATTTATCTTTCTGGAAATGTGGAAGTACGCCAACTTGAACCATCAAAAGAAGGTGGTAAACCGCCCCAAACGCGCACAATCAAAGCTGACGAGGTCTTTTACGATGTGCGTCGAAATACTGCAGTGGCATTGAATGCGGAAATGCAATTTTTTGAGCCTCAAATACCTGATCCTGTTTTCGTCCGGGCCCGAGAACTCCAACGGTTAAATGTAGACCAATTTCGCGTTTATGACGCAGAGCTTTTTGCCAGCCAAACCCCGGCGGAACCGGGTTTGAAGTTGTATATGGCTGAAGCAAAACTTGAACAACGCAAGCGTTTACGCACAGGTTTGTTCGGCAATCCGATCGTTGACCGAACTACCGGGCAAACCATTGAATACACTGAAAGCCTAACTAAAGGAAAAAATGCGTTCATTAAAGCAATGAATGTTCCTATTTTTTGGCTCCCTTTTTTCCAAGGCGATGCCAGAGATCCCCTTGGCCCAATTGAATCATTGAATATTGGCTTTAGTAATATCTTTGGCGGGCAATTTGGCACAAGTTTGAATGCCTACGATTTGATTGGCATGCAACCGTTAGAAAATACCAAATGGCGCATGGATTTGGATTACCTGACAAAGCGTGGTCCCGGCATAGGTACAGACTTTACCTATCTGACAAAAGATATTTTGGGAAAACAAGATGTCTTGAGTGGTGGCTTCCTACTTTACGGAATTCACGATACCGGACAAGATGTTTTGGGTGGTGGTCGGGGGACGAATGACGGGCACCCTGAATGGCGCGGTAGGGCCTCTTGGCGCCAACTATTTGAAACTCAAAATGGGTTTACCGCCCAAGCAAACCTGCAGGCGCTAAGTGACCAAAACTATTTTGAACAATATTGGAAAAATGAATTCGACACGGACCCAGTCCAATCTACCGACATCTACCTCCGCCAGGAGTTAGGTTACAACATGGCAGGGGGAGTTCTCGGGCAATACAACATCTTGCCTTGGTACACCGATACCAATTGGCTTCCCAAAGCCGACTTCTGGATGACGGGTCAGTCGTTTTTCGACTTAATCTCTTACAACACTCAAGTTGGATTGGGTTACGGTCAAATTCAAAACAATTCAAGCAATGTCGGCTTGCCACAAATAAGCCCAACAGATGCGGAAACCAATGCGGGTCGCTTCCATTGGATGAACGAGGTTTCAGTTCCATTCAGTTTGGGAGCTTTTCGTCTTTCCCCTTATGTCAAAGGGGATTTGGCATATTATACCGAAACAATAAATAATGACTCAGGCAATGGAATGGGGCGCGCATGGGGAGGACCAGGTGTTCGCCTTAGCTTGCCGTTTTCGGCACTTTATTCCGATGTCACAAGCGACCTTTTCAACGTCAATGGTTTGAACCACAAGGTTCAACTGGGCCTTAATTATTCTTACCTTGGAACAACCGCTCAATACACTAATTTTGGCCAATTTGACCGGTTAAATGATGATGCTACCAATCAATCAATGCAACAAATCAGGCCATTGCTGCCAACTTACAATCCCCAATATGGGGCCACCCTAGCCACTTCAATGCTTTATGATCCCCAGACCTACGCAATCCGTAAAGGAATTGATACTCGTTTCGATACTTTAAACGATGTGCAATCCTTTCAAATGGATATCCGTCAGCGTTTGCAAACTAAGCGGGGCCTTCCTGGGAACCAGCATGTGGTTGATTGGATGGTTCTAGATGTGGCAGCAACAGCTTTTCCCGAATCGAGTCAGAATTTTGGATCTAATTGGGCTTTTATGGAATATAATTACATCTGGAACATCGGTGATCGAACCACCCTGGTTTCCAATGGTTGGCTTGACCCGATCGAGAATGGAGCCAGAACCTTCCAAATTGGTGGCTACTACAATCGCTCTGACCGAACCTCCCTGTACCTTGGCTTCAGGGATATTTTCCCCGTGGAGAGCCGCCCGTTGACAGCCGGTTTTACTTATATATTTAGTCCCAAGTACGCCATTTCCGCATTCTCTAGCTATGATTTTGGAACCAACATGTCGCTTGCCAATTCCGTTGTGTTCAGCCGAACCGGAACAGATGTCCAAGTGAACCTCGGTTTCACCTACAACGCCATGCAAAATAATTTCGGGTTTGTCTTTGAAATCCTACCAAGGGTAGTCGCCAACGCAGTCCGAGGCGGTTTGGGTGTTTCACCTGGCCTTCTAAGCGGATACTAACCCGATGGAGAAACACGCAACGGTTTCACACAGGTCATGGAAACATAAATTCAATTGTGCCTACCGTGGCTTGAAGTGCGGTATCCGTGGACATTCAAGTTTCAGTGTTCATTTCTTTGCAACCATACTGGTTATCCTTCTTGCATTTTGTTTAAAATGTTCCCAGTTGGAATGGGCCGTCCTTTTTCTGTGTATCGGAATGGTTATCGGGTTTGAGCTTGCCAATAGTACCATTGAGATTCTTGTGCGTTGTCTTCCCGTGGAGCAAAGACCAAAATTCTATCCTGCGTTGGATGCGGCTGCAGGAACCGTACTTTTTGTCTCATTCATTGCATTTCTTTCGGGAATTTTGATCCTCCTCCCTAAAGCTACCGGGATGCTATTCTTAAATCAGTGAATCCGGATCGATCTCAATAGCCAATAAACCCCATCGAGGCGTACTATTATGGATGTTAAAAAGGCAATTGACTGGGTTGAAAACCATAAGGCAGATATTTTCAATTCACTGGCCGAATTGGTTGCCATCCAGAGCATTTCCACCGACGATGATCATCATCAGGAAATTAATCATTGCGCCCAAGTTGTTTGTGATCAAATGCGGGCTGCTGGCTTCAGCCATGTTGAAATTTTGGAAACAGAAGGGGCATTTCCTTATGTTTTTGGAGAGATTCCAGCACCTCCAGGAGCCCCTACCCTTTTGATGCTTTCCCATTATGATGTTCAACCACTCAATTACATTGAACAGTGGCAAAGCGATCCTTGGATTTTGAACAGCCGTAACGGTCGACTTTTTGGCAGGGGTGCTGCTGACGATAAAGGTGGCGTGGTAGCACAAATTGCAGCCGTTAAAGCTTGGACACATGGTGCCGGAAAATGTCCGGTAGGAATTAAATTACTTGTTGAAGGCGAGGAGGAAATTGGGTCCAAGCATTTATTGGACCTTATCCGTTCAAACCCATCACGCTTTCAGGCAGATGCCCTAGTTGTCTGCGACACTGAAAACCTTGCAGTCAACCTGCCTTGCATCACTTATTCTTTAAGGGGAGTGGTTACCCTCAAGATAACGGTTCGAAGCGCCCAATTTCCTTCCCATAGTGGCATGGTTGGAGGCACATTGGCTGACCCTGCTTTGGGGCTTTGCCAAATCCTTGGCAAACTGTTCTGGAACCGTGGGCCTATTCCTGTGCCAGGCCTGTATGACCAAGTTCGCCCAATGAGCTCGGCCGAGAAAGAGGCCTGCCGCCGCGCACCCATGGATGAAGCCACATGGCGCAAAGATTTGGGGGTTTTGCCCGGTGTTTCCCTTTCATTGGAGACCGGAAAAACCATTGCTGAAGAAACATGGCGAAGACCATCAATCACCGCCATAGCATTGGAAGCCAGCACCATCAAGGGTGCCAGCAATCAGGTTCTACCTAGCGCCGAAGCCATACTGAGTTGCCGGATCGTTCCAGATCAAACCCCCGAGGCAGTTTTCAATTCCATCGCCAAATACCTTTCAAATTCCCCACCGTGGGGAATGGAGGTTTCGGTTGAATCGTTGGGCGCTCCTGTCAAATGGTGGTTAACCAAACCGGAAGGCCCGGGCTTTAAGGCGGCCATGGAATCGCTGAAGCTGGGTTTTGGCAATGAGCCCTTAGCTATCGGCTGCGGAGGCACCATTGGCTTTGTTGAACCCTTGGAAGAGCTTTTGGGCGGCGTCCCATCTCTGTTACTTGGAATCGAGGATCCCCAAAGTAACGCTCACGCCCCGAATGAAAGTCTTCATGAAGCCGACTGGTATTCACTTATCAAATCAATGGTTCATTTAATACATTTATATCCCAAAAACCATTCTACCTAAACCCTTTCACACCAAGCCCAAGGGTCTTGCATAGTGTACACATGAACATTATACTAATGCTCAGTACTACTTGCATTGGCATTAGCTAAAGGGAAACGCCATGGAACAGGAATTCCTTACAGTAAGACAGCAAGAAATCCTTGATTTCATCCGGGAAAGGATTGGTGATCGCGGATATGGGCCCACTGTTAGGGAAATAGGCATTCGTTTTGAGATTCGTTCCCCTAATGGTGTTATGTGCCACCTGAAAGCCTTGGAACGCAAAGGTCTTATTTCACGGGAAAGTTACTCGGCACGGGCCATTCAAGTCACTGACTACAAACCTGGCACAGAGCTTCCACTTTTGGGTAGCGTCGCGGCTGGTCAGCCAATTCAAGCTGCGACCATGGATGATCGGCTAAATTTCAATGATCTATTTGGTGGACACAACCATTTCACCTTGAAAGTGCGTGGCCAATCCATGATTGAAGACCATATTGACGACGGGGATTATGTGGTTATCAAAGGCCAAGAAACGGCCAGGAACGGTGAAAGGGTGGTGGCCATGGTAGACGGAGAGGTCACCCTTAAAAAATTTCAAAAAACCAAGGATTTGATAACCCTTCAGCCCGCAAACGAATCAATTAAGCCAATAGAGGTTCGCCCAGGAGCAGATA
>CAIWHS010000608.1 GCA_903912515.1 uncultured Planctomycetaceae bacterium | reverse complement strand
TGTGCGTCGAGTGATCGACGGCAATGCGACAGGGAGTGGCTAGCAGTTCCAAACAGTTTATTCCCACCGTGTCCGGCGGCAGCGAGCGTTGCAGGTTTCTATGCCGGGCTAGAGGTTAGTCCAAGATGAAACACAAGGCGCTGTTGGGATTGATGGGTGTTGCTTTGGTGGGAATGACTGCTGTTGCTTGGGGAATGCGTGACGGCCTGAGCACGCGCCAGGCAACAGGTTATGGAAATGAAACAGCCGATCTTCGAACCCTGGGATTGCAGCGCCAAGTGATGGAGGACCAGCATGTCCGGATTATGAATCGGGCTGAAGGTAAACGAAAACTCATTCAAGGATTTTTGGCGGGACAAATCGCGACTGAAGTGCTGATTGATGAAATTGAGGCAATGAATCGGGCTTCGGGCCGTTGTCTGCCCCTGTTGGCCCAGCATTATCCCGATGCCACCGAGCGCGAGATTGCCATTTGGCATGCGGTGGGCTTGGTGGAGGGGGAACTGGAGTTTTTCAGGGCGTCGCTTCAAGTGCGGTTTGAGGCAGATGTATGGCTGAGGGAGACCGGTCTGGTGCCATCATTGGCTTGGTGAGGCGGGCAAGAATGGTTCAATTGGTGTAACCTTGGGGTTTGGAATTTCCACAACCACCAGGGCTTTGTGAAATGTCGGCGCGCTTTCCGTTACAGCGGGTTCTTGATTGCGGCATAGTTGCTGTGGTTCGCTCGAACGACAGTTCGCAATTGGTCGAGGTTTGCAAGGCATTGGTAGATGGCGGCGTGGACGTCGCCGAAATCACCTTCACCGTGCCCGGTGCGCTGGAAGTATTGGCTGCGGTGAAGAAGAAGCTGGGCGACAAGCTTTTGCTAGGCGCAGGCACGGTTTTAGACACCGAAACAGCCCGGGCGGCAATTCTGGCCGGAGCTGAGTATTTGGTCAGCCCCACTCTCAATCTGGATGTGATTCGCTTGGCAAAGCGTTATGGGAAAATGATCATGCCGGGGGTGTATACCCCCACCGAGGCCCTTACTGCGTGGGAGGCCGGGGCCGATATTTTGAAGGTGTTCCCCGCCGAAATCGTTGGGCCAGCTTTTTTTAAGGCTATGAAGGGCCCGCTTCCCCAACTGCGCCTCATGCCCACGGGCGGTGTGGACCTGAATACCGCCAGCAGTTTTTTAGAGGCGGGAGCGGTTTGCTTGGGTATTGGCAGCCAGCTCATCGAGCCCAAGGCGGTTGCTGCGGGGGATTTTGGCCGAATCACCAGCTTGGCCCGGCAATATCGCCAAATTGTCAGTCAGTTTCAGGCAAAATCGGCTGGCAAATGATTGCGTGAAATTCCTGTGAAGATGGTCAAAATGCTGCTGACACCGGGTTGAGGGGTGGCTATTACTGGAAGTGGCTCTAGAGGAAGGATCCCCGGAGACTCATTTCAAATGCCCAAGGCTAAGCAAGTTGCGGTTATACCTTGGCGTGACCGGTCCGGTCTGCAGGTTCTACTCATTCGCAAGCGCAAGGGCGGCCGTTGGGGCATTCCCAAGGGCCATATTCATGACAAGTTTTTCGATTATCACAAAGCTGCTGTGGAAGAGTGCCACGAGGAAGCCGGCGCTGAAGGTCGGATAAGCCGCCGGTTTTTTGGCGAGTTCAACTACCGCCGTAACGGTGCTAGCCATCATGTTCGGGTTCTCACCCTGCGGGTGAAATTTTTGCAGCCTGAATACCCGGAGATGGAAATTCGCGAGCGTTCCTGGTTCAACTTGGGCGATGCGGCCGAAATGGTTGGCCGCAAAGCGCTGCGCAAATTAATCATGGCGTTGCCTGCCTGGATTGCTCAACAAAAACCTGCCACCAAGGCCTAATCAGGCTGGTTGTTATTCCTGATTTGGCAGTCTGGCCAAAAATCCAGGTTCTCATCGATTTTTCACGCAAGTGGATGGCAATGGTTCGTCTCTCTGGTGCGCCAGGCACTGGGAGAAAGCCATGCAGTCGTTCATGCTTGTGGGTTTGGTTGCTTTGTCTTGCCAAATTACCCCCGCAGTGGATCAGCAGGGCACACCTGCCGAGCGCGGGGTGATTCATGAGGCCTACGCCCAGGTAGCGCAAGGCGCTCCACCCAACGATAACCTGCTCATCCCAAGAGAACCCCCCGAGCCACTAGCAGAGGATCCACCCGACACTAGGCCCGAGGGTGATAGCGTCACTTGGATCTCGGGCTACTGGCACTTCGATGATACGCGCGACGATTTCATCTGGGTCAGCGGTTTTTGGCGTCAGGTGCCACCGGGGCGGACTTGGATTGCCGGTCGCTTTTTCCGCCAAAACAACAGCAGTCGTTGGCGCTGGCAAGCTGGATATTGGCAATCGGCAAACGCTGCCAATATGGTGGTGCCGGAAATGCCACCCGTTGTGGCGGAGGCTGGTCCGCCCATCCCTGCGCCAGCGGTGAACATGTTCTGGTCTCCTGGTTGCCAAACCTGGCGAGGTAATCGCTGGGTCTGGCGGGCAGGGTGCTGGATGGGGCACCGCCCGGGTTGGGTGTGGTATCCGGCCACTTGGGTTTGGGCGCCCAACGGGTATCTGTTCACCCCGGGCTATTGGGATTACGCGCTGGAATACCGCGGCTTGCTCTATGCGCCTGTCTATTACCGACAGTCGGTGTGGCAGACGCGCGGTTTTCGCCACCGCCCTGGTGTGGTGATATGCCACGAGGATTTGGCTTGCGGAATTTTCCGACGCAATGGTTGCGGCAGCTACTACTACGGTGATTTTTTCGGTGCCCAGCTTGCCGGACGGGGGTTCAATTTTTGGCTGGGAGCCACGGTGGTATCGTCCCAGCGGGCCGATCCACTGGCAGGCTATTACCGCCACCATCGCAATGCCGACTGGGTGCGTGGCGTGGAGCAATATGGCCGCCACCGCCAAGAGGGGCGGCCTGTGTTGCCGCCAGCACAGTCAGCACTTTCAGGGCGGGAAATGGTTGTTTTGGCGGGTGGCAACAAAAACCAAGCACAGGCATTGGAGAAAACTGGCAAGCAGTTGCCAGCCAGCCTGCAAGCGCGGCAAGAGGCTGTTCGTTTGGTTCAAGCGAGGGAGTTGCCCAAGGTGGACCTGCGGGCCCGGCAGGAGCCCCCGCAGCCCAAAAAGGAAGTTTTGGACCAAAACCTGGCAAACAAAACGCCCGGGCCAAAGGGTGCTGGTAGAATAAGCCAGCCAAGGCAGGTGCAATTGCCCGAACCCAAGAAAGGGGAACTGCCACTCGAGGCAAAGCCCGAACCCAAGGCTTTTGCTCCCAATAAACCTGCCAAACCTGCAGACAAGCCCGTTGATAAGCCAGTAGCTCCTGCCAAGCCGGCTGAAAGTGTGAGGCCCCCGCTAGCTGTCCCGGAAAAACCGGATGCGCCTCGCGTGAAACCGGTTGAGCCGCAGAAACCGGGAGTCAAACCAGCACCAGCACCAGCACCAGCGACCCAGCAGCCAACAAAAGCCCGAACGCCTGGGGCGGGTAATGTTCCCGCAAATACCCCACCAAGCCGGCCACCGGCTGATAATAGTGCCGCAAGGCCCCGGGAAGGCCGTGGGTCAACGCAGGAAGGCGCAAGGGCGCCTGGCAATTCCAGCCGGCCAGTGCCAACCGAGAAGAGCGCCCGGGAGAAAGATGGAAAACAAAAAGCATAATTAAGTATAAATAGATTGGCAAAAATATTTGAGGGCATTTAGCCCTACTCTCGCAGGTCGGTCACAAACATATGGCCGGGGGCGTGTGTGGCCATCCAGGGCAGTTTGGCCTGTTTGGCCGCCGCCTGCGGGGTCACTCCGCAGGCCCAGAAAACCGGCATTTCACCCCGCCGAATTTCTACAGCGTCTCCCTCGTCGGGCTGGTCGATTCTGCCAATGCCTATGGCTTCGGGGTCGCCCAGGTGAATGGGGGCACCGTGGCTTTGGGGGAAGCGCTGGCAGATTAGGGTCGCCTCAATGGCTTGCCCGGGTGTCATGGGTCGCATGGATACCACCAGCGGGCCCGAAAACCTGCCGGCTGGCTGGCAGGCAATATTTGTTTTGTACATGGGCACATTTTTGCCCTGCTCAATATGGCGCACAGGCAGACCCGCCTCCAAGAGTGCCGCCTCGAATGTGAAGCTGCACCCCAGCAGGAACGCTACGCTGTCTTCGGTCCAATGGCCCAGAAGATCGGTTGGTTCTTCCACCACCTCACCATTGCGCCAGATGCGATAGCGGGGCAGGTCGGTGCGAAGGTCGGCTCCGGGAGCCGTTTCCTTCGGTTGGGGATCGCCCGGATCGGTCACCTCCAGCACCGGGCAAGGGCGGGGGTTGCGCTGGCAAAAAAGCAAGAAATCAAAGGCGTGCTGCTGGGGCACCACCACCAGGTTGGCTTGGCTGTAGCCGGGCGCGTAACCGGGGGTGGGGCCGGTGTGGGTTCGGGCGCGGCAGGCAAGTCTGAGCGCTTGGGCTTTGGAAGGCAACTGTTTCATGGGTAGGCAACCAATATGCCAAAGGGTGATCACGGTGGACTGAGATTACCACGAGGTCTGCAAGCCTGCTCGACAGGAGTGGGTTGACCAACTAATATGAGGTTGGACGGACGCGTCCGTCCACTTTGCCCCAACGCATTCTTTTACGGGTTTTCAGCTTGAACACGGTTTTTCGCCCAACTAGCAAAGTTGACGATGCCGCCCTGCGAGCGGTCACGCGCAGGGAAGCGATTCTCGATGCCGCCATCCGCCTTTTTGCCACCCGGGGATATGCCGAGGCCGACCTGCAGGTGCTGGCCGATGAACTCGATATTGGCAAAGGCACCCTATACCGGCACTTTGGCAGCAAGGAAAAGCTTTTTCTCGCTGCGGCCGATCAAGTGATGCGGCGCATTCACGAACACATCACTGCGGTCACGGTCAAGATTGAAGATCCGCTCAGCCGAATAGAGACAGGCATTCACGCCTACTTCCAATACTTTGCCGGGCACCCCGAAAGTGTTGAGATGCTCATCCAAGAGCGCGCCCTGTTTCGCGACCGCAAGCACCCCACCTACTTTGTGCACCGCGAGGCCAATCTCGACCGCTGGCGTTCGCTATACCGCGACCTGATCGGGTCTGGGCGGGTGCGCGATATTCCCGTCGAGCAAATTCTCGACACCATGGGCGACCTGCTTTACGGCGCCATGTTTGTTGGCTATCTGGTGGGGCGTCGCGAAGAGCCATCGGCTGTTGCCGCCCGCATTATCAACATCGTTTTTGGTGGCATATTGACAGACAACGAACTGCAAGCCCGCAAGATTGCAAGCAAACCACGCCGCGTCCCTTCAAGGAAAAAGTCATGACCAGAAGTTTGAGCGCGCAGGGTGGTTGTTTGGCCCTGGCGGGGTATTGCTTCCTGGTGTTGGGGTGCGCCCGCGAGGTGCCTACGCCGCCGCCCCAAAAAGCACCCGAAGTGCTGGTGAGCGAGGCCTTCACCCGCGATGTGGTCGAGTACGAATTTTTCACGGGCCGAACCGAGGCCTCTCAGCGGGTTGAAATACGCTCGAGGGTGACCGGTTATCTCAATGAGAGCAAGTTTCGCGATGGCGACCCTGTCGCCAAGGGTGCGGTGCTGTTTGTGATCGACCAACGGCCCTACCAGGCCGAGCAAACCAAGGCAGAGGCTTCGGTGAAGCAGGCCCAAGCATCGTTTGATCGGGCCATGAGCGAATATGTTCGGGCTCAAGGGCTTTTTTCCCGCTCGGCAATTGGGCGCGAAGAGTTCGACCGCTACCAGTTCAGCAGAGACGAGGCGAGTGCTGGGCTCAAGGTGGCCGAGTCGAATGTTCAACTGGCCCACCTCAATTTGGAATTCACCGAGGTTCGGGCCCCTTTTGCCGGCACTATCAGCCGCCGCATGGTTGATCCGGGCAACCTTGTCAAAGCTGACGAGACAATCCTCACCACGCTGGTCTCCACCGAGCCGATGTTCGCTTATTTCGATGTCGACGAGCGAACGCTGCTGCGCAAGCTTCTGGCCGCCTCCGATAGCCGAAATGGCACGGTCAGGCTGTCGATAGGCCTTGCCGACGAAGACGGCTATCCGCATGCGGGTATTGTGAATTTTGTCGATAACAAGCTCGACCCTGCCACCGGCTCAATGTGGATGCGGGCGGAGTTTGTCAAGCCAAGCCGTCCGGTACGCCCGGGCATGTTTGTGCGCGTGCGGTTCCCCATGGGCCAGGCCCGCGAGGGTGTTCTTGTCGCCGAGCAAGCGCTTGGGTCTGATCAAGGCCAGCGCTACCTCTTGGTGATTGGCAAAGACAACAAGGCAGAATACCGCAAGGTCACAGTGGGGGCAGGCGAGCCCGATGGCACCCGCGTGGTGACCGAGGGGCTGAAGGCTGGCGAAAAGGTGGTTGTCAGCGGCCTGTTGCGTGTGCGGGCCGGCACCGAGGTGGTTCCCAAGAGCGTGCCCATGCCTGTCCGTGAACAAACCGGTTCTTCTGCAGGGGCCCCCGCTGTTGCCCCTCCTGTTGCGCCAGCTATCAAACCAGAGCCCAAAAAGCCTGCGGCCTGATAGGCAGATTTGCAAAAAGACTTACCAGGTTCTTTTGAGGCTTTATTAGCGTGAAACCAGGGTTCTTTGTCGATAGGCCGGTTTTTGCCGCGGTCCTTTCGATTGTGGTGGTGCTTGTGGGTTGCGTCAGCATCGCCACGCTGCCCATCTCGCAATTCCCGCGCGTGGCGCCACCTGTGGTTTCGGTGAACGCCAGCTACCCCGGGGCCAGTGCCCGCGATGTCGCCGAGGCTGTGGCGGCCCCCATCGAGCAAAGCGTCAACGGCGTCGAGGGCATGGCCTACATGTCCTCTTCCTGCACCAACGATGGAGCCTACAGCCTATCGATCACTTTCAAGCCACAAGTCGATGTGCGCATGGCGCTGGTGCAGGTACAAAACCGCGTGGCCCTGGCCCTGCCCGACATGCCCGATGTGCTCAAGCGCACAGGCGTGCAAGTGCGCAGGCGCTCGCCCGACCCGGTTGTGGCCTTTGCCATCACCTCCCCTAAGGGGCGCTACAACCAGCTCTATCTGTCCAATTACGCGGTGCGATTCATTCGCGAAGAGTTGGGCCGGGTTGCTGGTGTGGCTGACATCAACATGCTGGGCCAGCGCGATTACAGCCTGCGTATTTGGGTCAATCCAAACCGCCTGGGCGCCCGCGGCCTTACCCCAAGCGAGTTGTTGCTGGCTTTGCGCAAGCAGAACTCCGAGGCCGCTGTCGGCCATATTGGCGTTTCCTCGCCCGATGAAGCTGGGGCCTTCGAGATGACAGTCGACACCGTGGGTCGGCTGACCGATCCTGCCGAGTTCGAGCAGATGGTCATCAAGTCGATGCCAGACGGGCGCGTGGTTCGCCTGCGTGATGTCGCCAGGGTGGAACTGGGGGCCAGACGCGAGGAGGTGGATTGCCGGTTCGACCGTTTGGGCTCGATCATTCTGATTGTGTTCCAGTCGCCCGAGGCCAACGCACTGCGCACCCGAGACCAGTTGTTCGCGGTGATGGAGGAGCTGTCGAGCCGATTTCCCGAAGACATCACCTACGATGTCAGCTTCGACACCACCCCTTACACCCGCGAATCGATACGCGAAGTGGTAAAAACCCTGCTCGAGGCGGTAGGGCTGGTGGCCTTGGTCATCCTTGTCTTTTTGGGTAATTGGCGCGCGGCCATCATTCCATTGGCATCGGTGCCGGTGGCGGTGTTGGGCACCTTCGCTGCCATGGCGGCTTTTGGCTACTCCATCAACAACCTGACACTTTTTGGTCTGGTGCTGGCCATTGGTATCGTGGTCGACGATGCGATTGTGGTGGTTGAATCGGTCGAGCACGAGCTGGCCAAGGGGTTGGCGCCGCGCGAGGCCACCCTGGCCGCGATGGAGTTGGTGAGCGGCCCAGTCATTGCGGTGGGGCTGGTGCTCACGGCGGTTTTTGTGCCATGCCTATTTATCAGCGGAATTACCGGAGCCTTTTTTAAGCAATTTGCGCTGACCATCGCTGTCAGCACACTGCTTTCGGCCTTCAACTCGCTCACCCTCAGCCCGGCTCTCACCGCACTGCTGCTGAAAGGGCACGATGGCAAAGCCCGCCAACCCTTGCCGCGTATTGCCTGGCCGGCGGCTCTTGGCTTTTTAACTTGGGTGCTGGCCACCGACTGGCAGCCCGAAGGGGTGCCAGCAGCCCTTCAACCTTGGATCAGGCCAGCCTGCACCTTGGCGGCAACCATGTTTGGCTGGGTCTTGGGTGCCTTGTTCAACCGGGCAGTGCGCGGGGTTTTGTGGCTTTTTGAGCGGCTGTTCACGCTGGTCACTTGGCTGTACACAGCCTTTGCCGGGCTTTTGCTGCGTGTGGCCATTCCAGTGCTGGTGGTTTATGGCGGCCTCATGTGGCTAACCTATGCCCTCTATAGCACCACCCCCAAAGGGTTCATACCCAGCCAAGATATGGGCTACCTGTTTGTCAGCTTGCAACTTCCCGATGCCGCCTCGCTCGAGCGCACCAACAACACCTTACGGCTCATGGAAGATACCGCTCTGAACTTGCCGGGCGTTATTCATACCACTGCTATTTCGGGGCAGTCTTTTGCGCTCAACGCTGCGGGGTCGAATTTTGGCACCATGTTCGTGCGCCTTGCCCCTTACGAGGAGCGCACCGATCCCGAGCTTCATTCGGAAAAAGTGGTGCAGAAATTGCGCGGCCTGTTTGCCCAGGTGGCACCCGAGGGCAACGCCACCGTGCTGTCTCCACCACCGGTGCGCGGCATTGGCCGGGCCGGCGGTTTCTCCTTTGTGCTGGAAGACCGCGGCGACCTTGGCCCCGAGGCGCTGGAGGAGCAGGTGCAAAACCTCATAGTCAAGGGTGCCGAGGTTGGCCTGCCCGGTCTTTTTTCAGTCTTCCGCTCCAAGGTGCCGCAAATTCGCGTATTGCCCGATGAGCGCCAGTGCCGCACACGCGGGGTCGACCCCCGCGACCTCACCGACACGCTGCAGGTGTTTGAGGGGTCGGTTCATGTCAATGATTTCACGCTGTTCGATCGCAACTGGCAGGTGGTGGTCCAGGCCGATGGCCAGTTCCGTGACCAGCTAGAAGATGTCAAACGGCTGAAGGTTCGCAATCGCGATGGGCTGATGGTTCCAGTTGGCAGCGTGTGCGAGATTCGCGAGGTGAGCGGGCCTTTGTCGCTCAATCGCCACAACCTCCATGCCTCGGCCACCATCAATGGTGCAGGCATGCCAGGCGTCAGCTCACGCGAAGCCATCGAGCGCATGCGCCTGTTGGCCGAGGCCAACATCCCAGCGGCGATGGCCTACGAATGGACCGACATGTCTTATCTTGAGCTGAATTCAGAGGGATCGGGCACCCGGCTGTTCGCCATGGCCATTGTCATGGTCTTTCTGGTTTTGGCGGCCCAGTTCGAAAGTTGGGCATTGCCCGCAGCGGTCATTCTCATCATCCCCTCGTGCCTGCTGGGGGGCGTGGCGGGTGTGGAGTGGACCAAGCTGGATATCAACATCTTCACCCAGGTCGGCTTTGTGGTGCTGGCCGGCCTTTCCAGTAAAAACGCTATCCTCATTGTTGAATATGCCCGCAGGCGCAGGCTCGAGGGGGCCGGCAGGCGCGAGGCCACGCTTGAGGCCTGCAAGCTGCGTCTGAGGCCCATCGTCATGACCTCGCTCGCTTTTGTGTTGGGGGTCGCCCCCATGCTCACCGCCCACGGGGCCGGCGCTGAAATGCGTAAGTCGTTGGGAGTGGCGGTTTTTTATGGCATGATTGGCACAACCCTGGCGGGCCTCATCTTCACCCCGGTTTTCTTTTACACAGTCGATTGGCTGGGCGGCGTGCCCGCCCTGGGGCCGCGCACGCTGTTGGGCCGATTTGCCTCGGGCCTGCTCGATTGCCTGGTTCTGGGCCCGGTGCGGCGGCGCATGGGTGGCAAAAAAGCGGCGTCTTCCAGCGTGGGAGGGGCCTGAGTCATGTTGTCGCGGTTTTTTATCGACAGGCCCATTTTTGCCTCGGTGCTCAGCATTTTTGCCACGCTTGCCGGGTTGGTGGCGCTGCTGTCGTTGCCCATTGCCCAGTACCCTGAAATCACGCCTCCCACGGTGGAGGTGTCTGCCGCTTACCCGGGTGCAAACGCCCGGGTGGTGGCCGCCACGGTTGCCGCGCCCATCGAGCAGCAGGTCAATGGCGTCGAGGGCATGCTGTACATGTCTTCGCAGTGCGCCAACGATGGCAGCTACACCCTCACCATCACCTTCCAGCATGGAGTCAACCTCGATATCGCCCAGGTGCTGGTGCAAAACCGTGTTGCCCTGGCGCAGCCCACCCTGCCACCCCTGGTGCAACGGACGGGGGTGAGTATCAAGAAAAAGGCCCCCGGTACCCTGATGATCGTCAACCTACATTCGCCTGATGGGTCAAAAGACGATCTTTTTCTCTCCAATTATGCAACCATTCAGATTCGCGATGAGCTGGCCCGCCTGCCCGGCGTGGGCGATATCGCCTACATAGGCCAGCGCGACTACAGCATGCGCCTTTGGCTCGATCCCGATCGCATGGCCGCCCGCAAGGTCACCCCCGGTGAGGTCACCAAAGCGGTCGAGACCCAAAACACCCAGGTCGCTGCCGGTCAGATTGGCCAACCCCCGTTGGGGGCCGGACCCGCCTTCCAACTCACCATGTCCACCCTGGGCCGTCTGGTCGAGGCGGAACAATTCGCCAATTTGGTGGTGAAGACCGATGGCCAAGGCAGGCTCATCCGCCTGCGCGATGTGGCCCAAATTGAGATGGGGGCCCAGGGTTACGAGCAGAGTTGCACGCTCAATGGCAAACCCAGTGTCGCCCTCACGGTTCACCAACTGCCGGGCAGCAACGCGCTGGAGACTGCCCGTCTGGTTCGGGCCCGCATGGTCCAACTGGGGGCCCGTTTTCCCGAGGGCCTGGCCTATGAAATTGTTTACGACACCTCTCCCTTCATTGAAGAATCAATCAGCGAGGTGTTTCGAACCCTGCTCGAGGCGGTGGTTCTGGTGGCCTTGGTCATCCTGGTTTTTTTGGGAGATTGGCGCGCCGCGGTGATCCCGCTATTGGCAGTCCCGGTGGCGGTGGTTGGTACCTTTGCTGCCATGGCCGCTTGCGACTATTCGCTCAACACCCTCACGCTGTTTGGCTTGGTGCTGGCTATCGGCATCGTGGTTGACGATGCGATTGTGGTGGTTGAGGCCGTGGAACAAGAGTTGAGCAAGGGTTTTGCGCCGCGCGAGGCCACCATCCGTGCCATGGAGCAGGTGGCTGGGCCGGTGCTGGCGGTCGGCCTGGTGCTTAGCGCTGTTTTCATTCCGTGCCTTTTCATTGGTGGCATCAGCGGGCAATTTTTTCGCCAGTTCGCGCTCACCATTGCGGTTAGCACGCTGCTTTCGGCTTTCAACTCGC
>CAIWHS010000607.1 GCA_903912515.1 uncultured Planctomycetaceae bacterium | reverse complement strand
CCAACTCCGCAAGTGCGCAGGGCGCTTGCGGAGTTGCGGAGTTGCGCACTTGAAACTATTCAGCAGGGCTCGGCGTTACCCTCTAGGCAGTTGCAACCAGGGGCCTAATCATTCCGGTCCCGCAATTTCTGCAGCCTTTTCGCTAGAAAACCCTGGCGCTTTTCCTCATCTTGAACCAATCCGCCCAAGCCCCGCTCGTAGCCATATTCGTACTGGGTGCGAATGCGCTCGACAAATGCCTCGTAATTCGCTGGTGCGGTGTACACCACCCGCGGCCTGGGGATCAGATAGCTGCGCGAGCCATCCTGCTCCTGTTTAAGCATCTCCACCTTGAACCAGAAACTCGAATCTTTCAACACCTCGCGATTGTCTTCCATGTCCACCCACTTCGAGACCGACATCTCCTGCACTTCACGCATCCGCTTCTTGTTGCTGTATTCAAACACACTGCCAAACGCCAACTCAATGGTGCGAGTCAGGTCGGGCAACTTGGGCAGCGTGATGTCGCCAGCCAACTCATGTGCTAGCTCAACAGGCCACAGGTCAACCGCCCCGCCAGTGTACAACTCCCCATTCAGGCAGGCGGGAACGAACAGGTACGGTTCGGAAATGGAAGCCAGCAAACCCTCGGCCACCGTGAAATCGGTGCGCACTTCAGCGTTTGCCTGCACAGCACTACGGCTGAAGCGCGCGCCCACAGGCGACTCCATACCCGACAGATACTCACCCGTTTGCTGGTCGGTGAACCAGGTCTCTGTGAACAGCTTTTTGCCTATGCGCAGTGCGTTTGCCTTGGAATATTCCAACTTGGCAGCAATGATGATGATTTTGGGACGATCAGCCCCACTGGGGAAGGGCCTATCAAATTCGGTTTGGTTGGACGGGATAGGCGCTTCAGAAAGTGGCTTGCGAAACAGGTTGGGAGTGAGCGGGGCTAACCCGTAAGTTCTAGGAACAAAGCGTGGCAACCGCGCCACAAACGAGGAGGGGCGTTTGCTTTTCACCTCCAAGTCACTCATGAAATGGTAGAAGTCTTCCGATTCAATAAACTTTTTGCGTTCTTCTTTGTCGGGAAAGGCGGCAATGATGCCGGCAGCCACCGCCCCACCACTGGTGGCAATGATCAAATCGGGCTCATTGCCTGATTCAAGCGCCGCATCATAAAGGCCAATATAGGCTGTGAAATCAAGTGCCAAGCCCGAAAAAATCATGGCATGCTTGAAGGGCTTGGCTGGCGGCAAACCCTGCTCTTGGGCCCGCGCACTTGGCGCCAGCCCCGCAGCGCCACATAGACTCACGGCTATCAATATAAATTTGTGCCAAAATTTATACATCTAACCATCCCGGTAGGTGAATCTATGGTGACCTCTCGTTAGTTCGACCCCGCATTCCGTTCTCAATGATCCAAACCAAGCCCCAATTGGCCCAAGCCTTATCCGCCGCCGGTAAATATGCCATTGCCTGCTAAATAGGCATAACCAGCCCAACAAATGTAAGTATGGGCCGAATGGCCAAAAAGAGATCCATGCAAAGAATTGGCAGCATGGGCCAAATATACCGGGCGCCCTTCGGCAAAATGCCCCAACCGGGTTTGATCGTTTTTCAATCCAATCAGTCAGGCTGAAGGAACTTGCCCGCGCAACCGATACAGATTCAAGAGAACACTGCCCGCCCTACCCCGGACAGTTTTTGATAAATCCCCCGCGCATGGGCTGGAGCCCTCATTCTGATGCGAGTCGCCTCCGAGAGCCTTGAATCCTCCGCCCAGGAAGAAATTTCTTGGCTGAAGGATCAGCTACTCAAGGCACAACGCCTCTCCACTGTGGGCACGGTTGCCAGTGGTGTGGCGCACGAATTCAACAACATCCTCACCAGCATTCTCAATCACGCCAAAATGGCGCAAAAGCCCACAGCCACCCCGGAATCAAAAGACCAATCCCTCGAAAAAATTGTTGCCGCCTCACAGCGCGCCGCAGCTATCGTCCACGGCATGCTTGGCATGGCCAGGGGCAGCATGCGCCGCGAGAACACCGACCTGTGCAAGCTGGTCGAAGAAGTGCTCCTCCTCGGCGGCAAAGACCTGTCAAAATACCGGGTCACGGTGGAAAAAGTTTTGCCCGGCCCGGTGATGGCCGAAGTCATTGCCATCCAAATTGAGCAGGTGTTGCTCAACCTGCTGATCAATGCCCGCCAGGCCATGAAAAACGGTGGCAAAATTCGCATTGAAGTGCGCGAAAATCAGGCCATGGGCCTGGCCGAAATCAGCGTCACCGACTCAGGCTGCGGCATGACCCCCGAAGAACTGGGCCACATCTTCGACCCCTTCTTCACCACCAAAACACCCGATGCCGACAACCTCGGCGGCACCGGTCTGGGCCTGTCCATCTGCCGGGAGATTATCGACCAGCACCACGGCCGCATCCGCGTTCAAAGTGCCAAAGGCCAAGGCTCCATCTTCACTCTCAAACTCCCAGCCCACCAGCAAACCCTGCGGCAAGCCGCCTAATTCAGCCCCACTTTCGCACACGCCAAAACAAAAAACCTCTCCTGGTTGGAGAGGTTTTACGCTTGGCTTATTGCTTGGCTTTTAACGAACCGCACTAGCCGGTCAATTTCCAGGGGTGGTGGCACCCACAGCCAACTTGCGCAACAAAAACTGCTCAAACTCGGTATCGCGTCCCACCGGTATCCAACTGATATCCACCACATTCGGGTCAACCACATCGTACTGTCGCTCGATGGTGCTGCTCGAGCGGAATGATGCGGCCGCACCCAGCGTGCGTGCTGGGGCCGGCAGGTCTTCCAATTCTTTGTACACCTTCAGGTCTACAAAATAGCCGCCGTCGTCGGCCGCCAAAATGGTCAGCACCGCCCGGTGCCTGAGCGATTGTAGCGACGCGTGTATCCGGTCACGCGGGTTCATATTGCCATGCTTCCATGGCTGGAACAGGCCAGGAGCCACGCGGGGAAAAGTTTCAATGCGCCCGTCATAGCGGTTGGCGTAGGCGATGTCGAAAACATCGTCCAACGTGTCCAGCGCCTTGTCGAACACCAATCCATAAGAGGGAGGGCCAACCGGCAAATAGAGAGGGTTCCCCTCGCGGTTGGCATCGCGAACAGGCCCAGCGCCTCCGGCTCCCAAAGGCAACGGATTATCTTGCAAAGGACCGGTGGCACAACCACCCGCCATCAGCAGTACGGCCCAAGCCAGCGATTTGCGCCCAAAGACCATGCGAGGCCCCAATCCACCCGGCAACACGACACCCCCCAAGGGGCTACGGTCCGAGGGGTGCCCTATGCCAAGGGGCCGCCGCCAAATCAAGAGCCTTTTGCCGAATCCTTCATCCAATCGAGGGTTTCTCGCAACCCCTCGGCCAGCCCCACAGTGGGTTGATAGCCCAAAAGGGCATGGATTCGGTCAAGATTTGCGCACGAATGCCGAATATCCCCCGCCCGGCCCGGGCCAAAGGCGGGCTGCACCTGCCGGCCCAAAACCTGCGCCAACAGATGCACCAGCTCCAATAAAGTGGTTGGCTTGCCGGTTCCAACCTGGGCAACCTGCCCCACCATGGCCGCCTTTTCACCCGCCGCCAACAGCGCTGCCACCACATCGCTCACATGCACAAAATCACGGGTCTGCAGACCATCGCCAAAAATAGTGGGCTGCCGGCCTTCAATCAGGGCCTTGGCAAACAGGGCAATCACCCCCGAATAGGGGCTATCGGGCCTCTGACGGGGGCCATACACATTAAAAAATCGTAGCCGTGCCGTTTCCAATCCAAAAGCGGCACCAAACGCCTGCAAGTACAACTCACCCGCAAGCTTGGCAGCCGCATAGGGCGACAGCGGCGAGAGCGTATCATCCTCCCGCTGCACCGGCCCCGCAGGCACACCATAGGCGCTGGCACTGCCGGCATAGACCACCCGCTTCACACCCGCCAAACGCGCAGCCTGACACACCGCCACCGTCGAGGTGGCACACGCCGCATGGCTAGCCAACGGATCCTCCAGGCTGGCCTGCACCGAAGCCATCGCAGCCAAGTGGTAGACATGGCTCACGCCTACCAAGGCCCCCGGCACTTTTTGGATATCTTGGGCCGCGATAGCATGAAATTCCACGCCCTGTGGCACATTCGCTTCAAACCCGGTCGACAGGTCATCCACCACCACCACCCTATCGCCGCGGTCAACCAGCGCCCGCACCAGGTGCGAACCAATGAACCCGGCACCCCCTGTCACCAGCACCTTACCGGAAAATTTAGTCATCTCAAATTCCCCAATAAGGCCAAATCATTCAAACAGCGCGGCAACAAAGGCGTCTGGGTCAAACGGCTCCAGGTCGTCCATGCCCTCACCCACGCCTATCAACTTCACAGGCAATTGCAGCTTCTGCTTGATCGCAAAGACCGACCCGCCCTTGGCGGTGCCATCCAGCTTGGTCACGATCAACCCTGTGCTGTTGTTCACCTTCTGAAATTCCTGCGCCTGCGCGATGGCGTTTTGGCCGTTGGTGGCATCCAGAATCATGATCGCCTCGTGCGGCGCGCCCGGAATCTGCTTGGCCAATATCCGCTGAATCTTCTCCAACTCGCGCATCAGGTGGGTCTGCGTGTGCAGCCGCCCGGCTGTATCGACAATCAAGATGTCAAAACCCCTGGCCTGCGCCTTCACGCAGGCATCATGCGCCACGCTGGCAGGGTCGGCCCCGGTTTGCCCTTTCACTATCTCCACCCCGGTACGCTGGGCCCACAGCGCCAACTGCTCCACCGCGGCGGCCCGAAAGGTATCGCACGCCGCCACCAACACCTTCTTGCCTTCTTTGTGAAACCGGTTAGCCAGCTTGGCAATCGAGGTGGTCTTCCCCGAGCCGTTCACCCCGGCAATAAGAATCACTGTCGGGCCCGATTCCGCCAGATGAAACGATCGGTCATCGTCGCCCAACAGCGAACGCAAGTGCTGGCGAACATGCGCCTCCACATCGCCGGTGATCTCGCGGTCGAGAAACGATTGACGCACCTGCGCCACCAAATCCCGGCTCACCAGGGCGCCCATGTCGGCCGAAAGAAGCCGTTTCTCCAACTCGGCCAAAAAGGCCTCATCCACCCGGCCCTTCAGGCGGAACAATCCCGCCACCCCGGTGAAAAGGTCACGGGTTCGGGCTAGCCCCGTTTTCAGCTTTTGCCAAATGGCTCCCAGCATGGCTTCTCCTCCGCATGCAAACCCCATTGGTGGGGCTTCCACCCCAGGTCCAAAAATTGTTCCAGCTCCAGCGACTTGGTGCCCGGCACCCTCGGCCCCGGCCCATGACAATCACTGCCACCCGTCACCTTCAGCCCGGCCGCCGCCGCATTCGTCTTCAATTGAAGGATACGCTTCTGCGAAAAATCCGGGTACTCCGCCTCAATCGCCGCCACCCCGGCATCAGCCAATTCCCGCGTCTTGGCCGCATCAATCCACTCAGGCGGGTGCGCCAGGCTGGTAAAACCGCCAGCCGCCCGCACCATGGCCACCGCCTGTTCCAGTGGCATCCCAAACGGCTCAAGCCTGATCCCCGCCCCACCCAATAGCCACCGACGAATCGCCACCTGAATGGAAGGCGCAAGCCCATGTTCAACCATATGCATCGCCAAGTGCCTGCGCCCCGGCACCGGCGGCAGATCCAAATCGGGCACCGCCAGCCCGCGGGCGCGCAACTGCTCCACCGCATGCACCAGCCTGCCAGCGCGCCTCTGCCGCAAATCGGCAAGCCCCTGACAATAGCCCCCGTGCGTGGGGTCGGCCCCGTAGGCCAGCAGGTGCAGGTCGCGCCCGTGCCAAGTGATCGACAATTCGGCCCCAATGATCACCACCGGATCACCCACCCGGCGAAGGCGGCTGGCCAGCAGCGCCCCATCGATGGTGTCGTGGTCAGTCACCGCAATGGCCGAGAATCCACTGCGCCTCGAAATATCGAGCAGTTGCGCGGGCGTGTACGAGCCATCACTCGCCGTGGTGTGCAAATGCATGTCCACACGCCCCGCATGGCGGGGCCGGCCCAGCAACTGGCACATCCGGGTGAAAGGCGACCCCTTGGGCATGGCTTAAGAATCGCCGGTTTTTTCAGGCGATGGCGCAACTTCGTCAACCACCGCCGCTGCCACCGCCTCAACCACCGCCGGCTTGTCACCGCGGGGCGGCAGGCCCATCTCCGCGCGCAAAGCATCCATATTCTTGCGCACTTGGTCGAGCACACCGTTGATAAATCCGGGCGATTCAAGCCCGCCAAACCGCCGGGCCATTTCAATCGCCTCGTCAAAAACGGTACCCGCGGGAATATCACGCGTGTAAAGGATCTCGTATGTGCCAATACGAAGCACATTACGGTCCACGGTCGCCATCCGCTCCACGCGCCAGTTGTCGGCAGCCTGGGAAATGCGCCGGTCCAGATCGGCCCGGTGCTCAAGCACTCCGTTCACCAACCCGTTGCAAAAATCTCGCGAGGTAGCGTCGGCCAAACGGGCTTCAATGAACTTCAAGCGCAACACCGCATCGCGCCTGGGGCGCAAATCCTGCTGGTACAAAGTCTGGAGTGCAACATGCCGGGCCCGGGTTCTTCGCAAAGTCATGACTTACCTTGTGCCTTCTTCCAACGTCTTGCCATTCCATCCAAACCGCGTTTGTGGCTCTAACCGCATCTGCGGCCCAAATCGCATCAGCGACCCTTACTAATTATCCCCACCAAATCAACTAGTTCCAAAGTGGCGTTGGCAGCTTCGGCACCCTTGTTGCCTATCTTGCCACCCGCCCGCTGCAGCGCCTGCTCAAGCGATGCGCAAGCCAAAATCCCATGCGATATGGGCACACCTGTCTCAAGCATCACACGCACAATACCCTGCGTTGCCGAGTCACCCACCTGGACATGGTGGTCGGTCTCACCCTGAATCACCGCACCCAGGCAAACCAGGCCCGCATAGCGGCCCGTCTTGGCCATGGCCTGCGCCGCGACCGGAATCTCAAACGAGCCAGGCACCCGCACCACATCCACACGCTCCGGGTCAACCCCCGCCCGACGGAATGCCTCAAGCGCCCCGCTCACCAGCGGATCCACCACCAACGCGTTGAATCGCGCCGCCACAATGCCCAACCGCTTTTCGCCCGGGGCCCGAATTTGCCCCTCAATTGTTGTCACCATCTCAAAACTCCCGCTGTTTCCATCTGGCTTCTTCAGTGTCGTAGCCAAAATCATGCTCTGCCAAAACGCAAATTAAGAGCCGCCAGAACCCAGGGTCGCCATGAATTCAGCATTGGTCTTGGTGCGCTTCAGTTGCTGCGACAGCCGTTCAATCGCCTCAACCGGGTTCATGTCGGCAAGGGCCTTGCGCAGCAGATAATTGCGCATCAAGTCCACCTCACCCAGCAGCAATTCTTCCTTACGAGTGCCCGAGGCGTTGATGTTTATCGCGGGCCAAACCCGCTTGTCCACCAGCCGACGGTCCAGGTGCAACTCCATGTTGCCCGTACCCTTGAACTCCTCGAATATCACCTCATCCAACCGGCTGCCCGTATCCACCAGGGCTGTGCCCAAAATCGTCAGGCTGCCACCTTCCTCAATGTTGCGGGCCGCCCCAAAAAACCGCTTCGGTTTCTGCAGCGCACCAGCATCCATGCCACCAGAAAGCAGCTTGCCGGTGCCGGGCAACTCGTTGTTGTAGGCCCGCGCCAGACGCGTGATCGAATCGAGCAAAATCACCACATCGATACTGTACTCAACCATGCGCTTGGCCTTTTCGATCACCATCTCGGCAACCTGCACATGCCGGCTTGTCGGCTCATCGAAGGTGCTGCTGACAACCTCGCAGCGCGGCCCCTTCACCGTTCGCTCCATGTCGGTCACTTCTTCGGGCCGCTCATCAATGAGCAGCACAATGACATAGCATTCAGGGTGATTTTTCAAAATCGACTTGGCCATGCTCTGCAGCAGCACCGTTTTGCCCGTGCGTGGCGGCGCCACAATCAACCCGCGTTGCCCCTTGCCAATGGGCGACACCAAATCCACCAGCCGCATGCTCAAATCTTGCGGATCATCCTCCAAAAGCAGCCTTTTGTCAGGGTGCAGCGCGGTCAGATCCTCGAACATCACCTTGCGGTGCAACAGCTCGGGGTCTTGCTGGTTAATCGCTTCCACCCGCAACAGGGCGAAATAGCGCTCACTCTCTTTGGGTGGCCGAATTTGCCCCGCCACCATGGCGCCCGGGCGCAAGCCAAACCTGCGAATTTGCGAGGGCGACATGTAAATGTCATCAGAACAGGGCTCGTAGCTGTGTTCGGCACTGCGCAGAAAGCCAAAACCATCGGGAAGCACTTCCAGCGTGCCATCCCCAAACATCAGCCCGTTTTGCCGCACCCGTTCCTTCACAATGCGGTAAATCAGGTCCTGCTTGCGCAGACCCGCATACTCCGGAACCTTTTCAAGCTCGGCAATCTCCTGCAATTGCGTCAGCGTCATCTGCTGGAGCTGGCTGATGAAGGTCGTGCCCTTCTTGATCTCCTCATAACGGGAGTTCAGCTCCGTCTCGATCACATCGCCGGTCCCCTTCACCTCACCGTCTTCATCTCCGTAGTCGCTTCTGTTCCCGTTTGAATTTCCATCTACATCCGGCTTCCCGCGGACTATATCCACCCTCTCGCCAACCACATCCGCCTTCTCGCGGACTATATCCACCCTCTCGCCAACTACATCCGACTTCTCGCGGACTACATCCGCCTTCTCGCGGACATCACCCTGTGCCTCCCCCCGCCCATAAGCAGAGCCATGCGCAATCGAATCTGTGTGCTGTCGCCTAGGCCGGGCATTCCCACGGGCCTCCACAGCCTGCCTTCGGTGCGCCTCCTCTGCATCGTCTGACCTTTCAGCAGGTCGAACAACTGCTGGCACAACCTTCTTCTGAACTACAACCGGCTCGTGAACAACCACAGCAGGTGCAACCACCCGCGGTGCTTCCGCCACAACCTTCACAGGCTCTGCCGCAACTTTGATTGGCTCAGGCGCAACAGGGGCTTTTTTGGCCGAACCTGGCTTGGTGAAAACCAAGTCATCAATATCATCATCCACCTCAGCTACAGGAGGCGGAGGTGAAGGTGGAGGCGGAGGGGGAGCTATCACTACTTTTGCGGGAATTGCCGGCTTTTCTTCCATGCCATCTCCCCCGTTGGACGTGTTAGCCACATCGGTAGAAACTAATGGTTCAGCAAGTGCCGCCTTATCAGCGGCAACCTTCCGAACCCGCTTCACAGGCTTTTTGGGCACTTCCACTTCAACAGATTTCGCATCAGCCTTGCGCGGCCGCCCTCGAGGGGTAGCCTTGGCCTTCTTTTCGGCTCCAAGGCCAGACAGCGGGGCCTCGTGGGACTCGATTCCTTCCATAGTCACTTGCATTCCTAGATCTACGCGTCACGAAGGTAAGTTTCTTCCGCGAGATACTTCCAAAAAAATCAACCCGGGGAGGGGAGTGTAAAAACGAGTTGCTTCAGCACTATTCTGAACAAAACGCCGCTAAACGGAGGGTTCTAATTCAATTATTCATAGCGTCCTGCCGTGAAAACGGCTCTTAGGCGGGATTGGAGCTAAGCGACTCCAACTCCTTAATGATATACGACAATTGCTTGCCAAGGGCATCCAAATCGCTTGAATTGATGATCACATCATCTGACATGCTACGCTTGTTGGTCAAGGGGAGCTGTGATTTTTCACGGGATTTCCATATTTCTTCCGTCCACCCGGGCCGGCTAAGCACCCGGGCCAAGCGCACCGCATCGGGGGCGTGCACATAAACCACTCGGCTCAAGGTTGGCTTCCAGCCCGATTCCAACAGCACCGAAGCATCCAAAACCACCCACTTGGCGCCTGGTTTTCTCGCCTCAACCTCAAGCGCCATAATGGTTTGCTGCCGAATCCACGGATGGGTGATTTTCTCCAGCTCACGCAGTTTGGCAGCCTCGCCAAACACAATCGCACCCAGCTTTTTTCGATCCACCGCCCCATCCGGCCCCAAAATGCCCCCACCCGGGGTTCCATCTCCCAAACGACCAATCACCTCCGCCCGTATCTCCGGCTGGCGCAATGCGCGGTGGCCAATCTGGTCAGCATCCACCGCCACCGTTCCACCAGATTCGGCCAAAAGTTGAGCCACCTGGCTTTTTCCGCTGCCAATGCCACCAACCACACCAACAATTGGCACCCTCAGCCGAACAAAAGGGGCCTCAGCCACTTCAGTCAAGGCAAACCTCCTCAACATCCAGCCAGTTGGGGCCCTGCGCCACATCCACTTCCAGCGCCACCTTCAGGTTCACCCGGGCCGAAAGCGCGCCCACCATGCTTTCCCGAAGCCGCTTGGCCACCCGCCCAACCTCACTATGCGGTGCTTCCACCACCAATTCATCATGAATTTGCAACACCATCCGCCCCGCAAAACCTTCCGCCGACAACATCCGGTCCACCTCAAGCATCGCCAGCTTGATCAAATCGGCAGCCGAGCCCTGCACTTCCATGTTGATGGCCTCCCGCTCGGGCTGGTTCCGCTGCCGGTAAGAAGACTGCGATCGAACCCCTTCTATCTGTCGAACCCGGCCCAGCAGTGTGCGAACCGTCCCGCTGGCATGGGCCTGCTCAAGCAATTGCTGCTGCCACTCCAGCACCGCCGGATAGCGGGCGAAATAGGCGTCGATGAATAGCGAAGCCTCTTTGTTGCCAATGCCCAAACGGGCCGCCAAGCCAAACGCGCTAATCCCATAAATCACGCCAAAGTTCACCATCTTGGCAGTTCGGCGCATGGCATCGTCAACACTGCCAAGGGCCACACCATAAAGCTCGGCCGCCACAGCCGAATGCACATCCACCTTGTCGGCAAAAGCCTTCAAAAGCGCCTCATCGCCGCTCAAATGAGCCAATAGCCTCAACTCAATCTGGCTATAGTCGGCCGTCACCAGGCTCCAGCCCGGACGGGCGATGAACGCCTGACGAATCTGCTGGCCCATCTCCCGCCGCACCGGAATGTTCTGCAAATTCGGATCGCTGGAAGACAGCCGTCCGGTTGCCGCCACCGTTTGGTTGAACGAGGCATGAATCCTGCCATCCGCATCAGCCAGCGCCGGCAGGGCATCCACATAAGTCCCCTTCAGCTTGCTCACCTGACGGTGACGCAGCAGCAGCTTGGGCACCTCGCTGCCCGGCAAATCCATGGTTGCCAGTTTTTCGAGGGTCTCCTGGTCTGTGCTGGCCTCGCCTGTCACCCCGGTGCGCTTTTGGGGGGGAAGTTTCAGCTCATCAAAAAGAACCTGGCGCAACTGCGGCAGCGATTGGATATTGAAGGCCCGGCCCACCAGCGCATGAATTTTCGCCTCAATCTCCACCAGCTCAACACCCATCTCCTGGCCCAGTTGCCCAAGCCTGCCACTGTCTATCTTCACCCCTTCCGCTTCCATGCGGGCCAAGACACCAATCAAAGGCACCTCAAGGTTGCGATAAATCTCGGGCAATGCCCCGTTCGCCTCGCCCCCAGCAGCAAGCAAACCCTCCAGCTTCTCCGTCAATTGCCACGCGGCATCCGCATCCTCGCACGCGTAGCGGGAAACCAGCGCCACATCCACCTCGTTCATCCGCTTTTGTGGCTGCTTGCGGCCCGATTTGCCAATCAGCTCGGTGATCGGAATCATCTGGTGGCCCAGATAACGCTTGGACAAGTCATCCAGCCCATGGCTCCGCTCACCCGCATGCAACAGATAATCCGCCAGCATCGAGTCGCCAGCCAAACCCTGCAAATTGATACCGGCACGGTGCAGCACCAGATACTCGTACTTGATATTCTGGTTCACCTTCTCAATGGCCGGGTTTTCAAAAATCGGCTTTAGTTCGGCTAGCACCTGCGCGCTGTCCAAAAAGGTCTGTCCCTCGGGCCCCATCAGCGCGATGTAGCGGGCCTTGCCAGGCTGGTTGCAAAACGAGATACCAACAATTTTCGCCTCAAGCGGGTCCAAACTGGTAGTTTCCAAATCAAAGGCGAATCGTTTCCACCCGCGCATCTCGCCCAAAAACTCCTGCCATGGCCCCTGCTGGGTGATCGCCGCATAGCTGGAATGGTCCCACACATCGTCAGGCGCCGGCGCGGGAGCAATTTCTTCCAGAGCCTCCCCCGCTGGTGCCATTAGGCCTGAAAAAAGGTCCCCCTGTCCCGCCGGCCCCTTTTTGGCCCGACCCTTGGCAGGCTGAACCGCCTGCCTGCTTGGATAGCTCCCAGAACCTGCGCCCCCACCGCCCACATCCCCCTTGGGGTCAAACTGGGCAGCCAAAGTCCTGAAATTGAAGTGCTTGAACAAGGCATGGGCTGTTGCCTTGTCAGGCTCGCGCAATTTCCAGGCATCCCAGTTCAGGGCAATCGGAACCTTGTCTTCCAACCGCACCAGCTTGCGGCTTAGCTCAACCTTGCCCCAGTTGTCCTTCAAAACTTGTCCCTTTTTGCCCGGCACCTTGTCCAGGTTGGCAAAAAGCCCCTCCAGGGTGCCAAACTCTTCCAGCCATTTCTGCGCCGTTTTCGGCCCAACCCCAGGCGCGCCGGGCACATGGTCGGCGGTGTCACCCACCAGCGCCTGCAGGTCAACCACCTGCTCAGGGGCCACACCCCAATCAGCCCTCAACTCCACAGGCGTGTAATAAGTGTCCTTGCGCATGTTGTAAAGCCGCACATATTGCCCCAGCAATTGCCGGCAGTCTTTGTCCGAGGTGCACAAAAGCGTGTCCACACCCTTCTGGCTGGCTTCCACAGCCAAGGTCGCAAGGATGTCGTCGGCCTCGTATCCTTCCATCGATAACCGCGGAATCGCCAAAGCATCGATCACCTTTTCCAGCCACGGAATCTGCGCTGCCAAGTCAGGAGGCATGGGCGGGCGATGCGATTTGTATTCCGGGTACAGAACATGCCGAAAGGTGGGCCCGCCCAAATCCAGCGCGCAAACCAAGTAGGTTGGGTTCTTGCCACGCAGCGCCACCAAATCCCGCGCAATGCCAAACAGGGCGTTGGTGGGTAACCCGTCAGGGTTGGTCATGGGTGGTAAAGCATGAAAAACCTGAAACAACAGCGAATAGGTATCCACCACCACCAGCGTTTCGCCTGAGGGGGAGGCTGTTGCCGGGCTGACGGGGGTGGCTGCTGGGGTCTGTTCCATGATGAATCTTGAAATCCGCGGGGCGGGAAATGCGAGGGCCGGAATGAACCGGAAGGCTTCTGCCAAGGTAGAATGTATCAGTTTGCCACCAAATTCGGTTCCCCCTCCCTCGGTTTGTGCGGCTTTTAACGGTCACGCCGGCCAAATCGTGACCAAACCGCCAGCAAGTGGGTGGACTCAACACGGTGGTGGATTAGATTTCACTCGGAGCATTAGATAATGCGTCCGGGCCATAGTAGTTGGCGCATAGCCCAAGAAAACCGGGCAGGAGTGGATCATGGCTAAAAGCCCTACCAAGGAATCGAACACTGGGCTGGTGGTTACCCTGGTGTTTTTCATCCTCTCCACGATTGGCTTGGGCGTTTCTACCTACATGGGCTTTGCCGAACAAAAGAAATATATCGAGGCCGCCAAAGATGCGGAAACCAAGAAGAAAGACTCCGACGACCGCAAACGCCTTTATGCGGCGCAATCTCAACTGCTCTACAAATATATAAGCAATAAAGACTTGCCAATTGATGCTGGCGACAAAATGGAAATCCCCGGCGATCGCCAAGTCCTCAGAGACAAATCAAGCTGGGCCTCCAAATCCGTCCCAGGCCTGGAAGAATCGCTTCAGGAAATTGAAAACGCGCAGGGCATCAATGCCGCCGGCCTG
>CAIWHS010000606.1 GCA_903912515.1 uncultured Planctomycetaceae bacterium | reverse complement strand
TTGCCACTGTGGCAACGGAACAGGCGGGGGTGAGTGACATGCCAGACGCATGGGAGCGCGAGGCATGGGTTGCCGTGACCGTGACAGGCGGCGCTCAGGTAGCAGCATGGAGGCCTAGACCAGCCTGGCTACTTGTTTGGGTCACATTTCTTCATTGTTGACGGGTGTGGCTATTTGTTCCGAGAGAGATTTTGGGAAATTTTTGGAATTTTTTTGGGGGGGTGTGTCAACACGTATGCGCCCAAGATGGGGGAGCCCTCCCACATGCGTGGGGGAGTTTACTGCCAGCCACCAGCTTGCCCAGCCTGGATCTGGTTTTCGCTCCGAAAGCCTGCTTTTATGGGTGTACCATCAGATTGAGAAAGCAAATGGCCAGGTGTGGGTGATGGAAATAGAAAGCACCGCATGAACGATTACAAATATTATATGCGGCGAGCCATTGAACTGGCAGCAAATGTACCCGATTTGCCCTTTGGGGCTTTGATCGTGGATCGTGATAGCGGCAAGATTCTGTCCGAGGGTTGGAACAAATCTTCTATCAATCCGACATTTCACGGGGAGATTGACGCAATCAATCAACTGGTCTTGTCCAATCCCGGAATCGACGGCAGTAAACTTGTACTTTATTCGACTGCCGAGCCATGTCCGATGTGCCAGGGAGCGATCCTGTGGTCCGGTATCGAAATGGTGGTCTTTGGCACGTCCATTCGCTCTCTTAAAAAAATGGGATGGCGACAGATTGACATTTCGGCGGAAGAAGTGGTTCGTCGCAGTCCAGCATGGAAATGCACAATCACTAGCGGCGTATTGGAAAAAGAGTGTGACGCACTTTTTGCAACGGCGATTTCACGAAGGACTTTTTCAAAATGAGGTATGTATACTTGGCTGGTTGCGTCCATGGTCATCCTGAGCGAAAAGGGCTATACCTTTTCAAAGTGGATATTTTCGCCTTCGGCAAAGTTTAATCGGCAGGAATCGCCTCGTTTTCAGTCGTTGGCGTCGAGCAGTGAACAGGTCGGCGACAGCCTCTAGAACATCTTCGATGATCTCCCCTAGCATTTGCACAATGATTTTGTCCAGACGCTCATCCAAACTGGTGACTTGGGTATCAAACGAATCATCTCCGACGGCAATGCCTCACCACCAGATTTCTGGTACGACCAGCCTCAGCAGGAATGGGTAATCACCTTGAAGGGGGCAGCCGGTCAGGTCACCGCGCACCGATTCCAGGGCCACCTTGGCCTTGAACGCTTCCTCATGAACCTTCTTGATATGTGCCATGTGGAATTCCTCCCCACCAAGGAGATTCTTAAGCTAAAGCACCTGTCCAGTTTTCGGAGTCCACCACATTGGCTAACGACAAATTTGTCTGGGTTTAGGCCCAAGGTGTTGGACAGAGTCCCATGCAGATTGACATAAGCCTCCGGCAATTTTTTTGTCCCAAAACCCTTGGTTCGATCGTTTTGTCTACATAGATGAGCCGATTTCTGAATTCCACCAACTTTTGAAAGGTTTCAGCCATGTTTCGCAACCTGCTCGCCGGTTTGGTCGTTGTTTTCATGGGCACTTTTGCTCTGGCCCAAGCTCCCAACAATGTTACTTCCAAACCCAACCTTTTTGGTGGGTTTGACTACTCCAACGGCGTAACCTCGAAGAAGAATATCTTCGGCGGCCAAGATTATTCCAACGGCGTATCGACCAAAAAGAATATCTTTGGTGGCCAGGATTACTCCAACGGCATGAGCAGCCGTTCAAACATCTTTGGCGGCCAGGATTTCTCCAAGCCAAGTGGTGGCTATAGCTT
>CAIWHS010000605.1 GCA_903912515.1 uncultured Planctomycetaceae bacterium | reverse complement strand
TGGTTTTGAGACAGGCGGATGAATCTGGCCATAATTGTCGTGCAATGAAACCCGCTGAGCGATTATGATGGAATTTGGGGAATATATTGGGAATTGGGGCAATTCAGGACAATTTTGCCACCCAAACCAGCCCCAGCGTGGGTGCCTCATGTTGGTAGCCAATACAAACCGAAGCTCAAAAAGCCTCCAAACCCTGCACAGGGCTTGGGTTTGTTTGGCGCTGGTCGCTCTTTGCCTGCAGGCCCCCAGCCTCACAGTTCACCATTCCCATGCGGGCGGCTCTCACGCGCACCACCATGGCATCAACCATCAACAAGGCTTCAGCCCGTTCCATGCAGACGAATCTGTCCATGCAGACGAAACTGGTGATCTAAACCTGCCGCACAGCCATCGGCTGATATGGGGCTTCGATTTCCACCAGCCAGCCGGCCCACAACCCGTTAACTCACCGCCAGGGCCTTCAGTGCCTGCAGCCAGCATCGCGGCCCTCTTGGCCCCGGCGATGCAAGCCATCGAGAATCCCTGCCCCACTTTCAGCGTGGTGCCCTCATGGCCCCTCCCGGTTCGCATGGCTCAGGGCGGTCGAGATGGGCCCGCCCAGTTTATCCCCCTGCATTCAGTCCCAACCCGTCGGTGTCTAATAATCCGTATTTGATATAGTTAATATAAAATTATTCCCATAAAAGCCCCCTGCCAAAATTCATTGCTGTTTCAAGGAGTATTCCCATGTCGGAATTGCCCCATGGCAATCCTGCGGTGGCCACAGTGCCTTCCGCCGCCCCAAAGAAACCGGTTATTGCTTATGTTTTGGGTGCGTTGCTGTTGTTGGCCGCCGCGACCGGCGTCGGTCTGGGAGTGATCAAACTCATCAATGGGCCCCCCGCGAAAGAGGTCGAACCCGAAAAAGCCGAGGCACTCACAGGCAACAACTCCCAGGTTAAGTTGAAGCCTTCCGCTTTGGAAAAATCAGGGGTAAAAACCGAACTGCTGAGCAAAGCACCCTTTATTGAGGTGGTCAATGTGCCCGGCCGCCTCGCCCTCGATGAAACCCGCCTCGCCCATGTCAACCCCGTGGTCGATGGCATCATTCAAGAGGTGCCGGTTCGCCTGGGCCAAGAAGTCAAGGCGGGCGAAGTGCTGGCAACACTCGAATGTAAAGACCTCGCTCAAGCCAAGCTCGAGTTGGTCAAGACTCGCCTGGCACTGCAACAGGCACAAGCTCAGGAAAAATGGTCAAAAGAGGTGGGCACCAACACCCTCGCGCTAGTTCAAAGCCTCGAGAAAGGCATCTCGATTGTCGAGGTGGAAAAATTGTTCCGTGGCAAAAACCTGGGCGACCTCCGCCAGCAGTTGGTCACCAGCTACAGCCGCAGGTTACAGTCCAAAGCCCAATACGATGCCGTCAACCAGCCAGATGTGCTGGGTGCCGTCTCCCAAGCAAGCCTCATCAAATTGCGGGCCGATAGCGAAGCCGCCGAGGCCGGTTTCTGGGCTCTTTGCGAGGAACTCAAGTTTCAGTCGGCGCAAAACATGCGCATAGGGGAACAAAAGCTCCGCGAGGCCCAAACCTCAGAGTCCCTCGCAATATCCCAGTTACTCATGCTCGGCTTCAGCCGCGTTGAAATCGAGGCCATGAACCCGCTGGCAGAAGGCGAAAAGGTTTCACGCTACCCCCTGCGCTCGCCGGTGGCAGGCACCATCATTGAGCAGCACGCTGTCTTGCGCGAACGGGTTGGCATCCAAAATCAAATGTTTCAAGTCGCCAATTTGTCCACCCTCTGGCTGAAGGCCGATGTGCCCCAACGCGACATCATCCTGGCCCAGGGCCTAGCGGGGGGTTATGTCAGGTTCAATGCAGGGGAAAACGGTGGCACCGAACAGCGGGCCAAGGTGCTCTACACCGGCGATGTTGTCGATCCAAATACCCGCACCGTCAATCTTTTGGCCGAGGTCGATAATACCAAGCGCCAATGGAAACCCGGCATGTATGTCGATGTCACCCTGGTGCGGGCAGAACCCGGCATCATGCAGGTGCCACTCGAGGCGGTCCAGCGCCAAGATACCCAGGCCTTTGTCTTTATAAAAGAATCCTCCGACACTTTCCGCCGAATTGATGTCATCCTGGGCCGCCAAGCCGGGGGCAAAGTGGAGGTAAAAAGCGGCCTCAAGGAAGGCCAAGAAGTGGTGGTTTCAGGCGGTTTCGTCCTCAAAAGCGAGCTGTTCAAAGAACAACTTGCCGGCGATTGATCCAAACCCAAACCGCTAGTGCCTATCCGCCACGGGAGACCGCTTCGTGCAGGCTAAATTAATTCTTTGGGCTCTGGAAAATCGTTTTTTAGTGGTGCTGGGAACAGCCCTGCTTGCGCTGGCAGGGGCGTTCTCCATGCTCGGTCTGCCCGTCGATGCCGTGCCCGATGTCACCAATGTTCAGGTCCAGGTCATGACCACGGCCCCGGCCCTGGCCCCCGAGGAAACAGAGCAATTCATCACCTTCCCGGTCGAATCCGCCATGAGCGGCATCCCAAGGGTCGAAGAAATACGCTCCGTCTCCCAGTTCGGCCTCTCAGTCGTGACGGTGGTTTTCGAGGAAGGCTGCGACATCTTCTGGGCCCGCCAGCAGGTCATGGAACGCCTAGCTCAGGCAAAGGAGGAAATTCCCGCAGGCATCCCAAGCCCCATGATGGGCCCTATCGCAACTGGCCTCGGCGAAATCTACCAGTTCGAGGTGCGCAACAAGCCCGGCCACAACCACTCCCTCATGAAGTTGCGCGAAACCCTCGATTGGCAAATCGCCTACCAGCTACGCGGTGTTCCCGGCGTCATCGAGGTCAATGTCAACGGCGGCCAGGCCCGCGCTTATGAGGTTCAGCTCGATCCCGCCAAAATGCTCGATTTCGGCCTCTCCATCAACAAGGTGATGGAAGCCCTGCAAGCCAACAACGGCAACGAGGGCGGTGGTTACCTCATCCTCAGCTCACAAGAGCAGAGGGTCGTCCGCGCCGAGGGACTTATAGGTAATATTGAAGATATTAATAATATTGTTATTGAAACCCGCCAGGATGGAACCCCAGTCTACCTCCGCGAGGTCGCCAAGGTCGATTTCGCACCCATGATCCGCCAAGGTGCCGTCACCCGCGATGGCAAAGGCGAGGCCGTGGTGGGAGTGGTCATGCTGCTAGCCGGGGCCAACGCCCGCACTGTGGTTGAGGCCGTCAAGCAGCGCATTGACGAAATTGCAAAAACCTTGCCCGAGGGCATGGAACTCAGCGTCTTCTACGACCGCACCGAACTCGTGCGCAAAACCATCAGCACCCTCACCAAAAATCTCATCGAGGGCGGCGTGCTCGTCATCTTGGTCCTTCTTTTCCTGCTCGGTAGCTTCCGGGCCGGTGTCATTGTCGCACTCGCTGTGCCACTCTCCATGCTGGGCGCTTTCATAGGCATGCGAGTCGCCGGCCTTTCCGGCAACCTGATGAGCCTGGGTGCTATCGATTTCGGACTTATTGTCGATGGCTCCGTTGTGCTCATTGAAAATGTGGTCCGACGCGTGGGCGAATGGCGCCACCACAACCACAAGGAAAAGGCCCCACTCGCTGTGGTTCGCGATGCCTGCTGCGAAATGGCCCGGCCTGTCATCTTTGGTGTCGGCATCATCCTGCTGGTCTACCTGCCCATTCTCACCCTCCGCGGCCTCGAGGGCAAAATGTTCAAGCCGATGGCCCTCACCGTTATCTACGCACTGCTCACCTCGCTGATGTTGTCTCTCTTGCTCATGCCAGTTTTGGCCGCCGTTTTTCTCCGTGGAGTCAGCGAGAGCGAACCATGGATCGTTCGCGCGGTCAAAAAAATCTACCAGCCACTTCTCGATTTGGTCATGAGTGTGCCGGGCATGGTTTTGGGGGCTACAGCGCTCGCCTTTTTGGCCAGCCTTATCGTCGCTTTTGGTCTGGGCGGTGAATTCATACCCAAACTAGATGAAGGCTCCATTGCGATCCAGGCCGTGCGCCTTCCTAGTGTCTCACTCGAAACCAGCGTCGAGATGACCACTCGCATTGAACAGTGCCTCAAGCAGTTCCCCGAGGTCGATTCGGTGATCAGCAAGACCGGCCGACCCGAGATCGCCAACGACCCCATGACGGTCAACCTCACCGACATCATCATCACCCTCAAACCCCAAAAAACTTGGAAGTTTGCCAACAAAAGCGAACTCGTCGCCGCCATGGAAAAGGCCCTCGAGGATCAGGTTCCCGGCAACGCCTACAGCTTCAGCCAACCTATCGAGTTGCGTGTGGCAGAGTTGGTGGCCGGTGTCCGTTCCGATGTCGGCATCAGCCTCTATGGCGATGATCTCAAAACACTCCGCGAAAAAGGCGAACAAGTGGTGCGGGCACTCTCTAAGGTGGAGGGAGCCGCCGATGTGCAAGCCGAGCAGACAGGTGGTCTGCCCTACTTGCGGGTCGTCATACAAAGAAACCAAATCGCGCGTTATGGACTCAATGCCAGGGATGTTCTCGATGCAGTCGCAATCATCGGTGGCCGCGAGGTGGGCCAGGTTTACGAAGGCCAAAGGCGGTTCCCACTCCTCGTTCGTCTCTCCCCACAGTGGCGAGGCAATTTGGAGAAAATCCGCAACATCCAATTGGGCAATAGCAAAGGCCAGCATGTTACCTTGTCTCAGGTGGCCGACTTGCGCTTCGAAGATGGCCCCGCCCAGATCAGCCGCGACAACGTCCGCCGCCGCACCATCATCCAGTGCAATGTGCGTGGCCGCGATCTCGCCGGCTTTGTCAACGAGGCCAAGGTTGTGGTTGAAAAAGAGGTCAATTTGCCCGCCGGTTATATGCTCGAGTGGGGTGGCCAGTTCAAAAACCTCGAAGAGGCTTCCAAACGCCTCATGATCGCTGTTCCCATAGCGCTCTTCCTCATCGTCGCCCTGTTGCAAATGACCTTCAATTCCGCACGACTCGCCGGCCTCATTTTCCTGAATGTTCCCCTCGCTGCAACCGGTGGCATTTTGGCCCTGTGGTTGCGTGGGCTTCCATTTTCCATCTCCGCAGGCGTGGGCTTCATCGCCCTCTTCGGCGTGGCCGTCCTCAACGGCGTCGTCCTGGTCACCTGCATTGTCGAATTGCGCCGGGCTGGCATGACACCCAAAGAAGCCGCCCGGGAAGGTGCCATGACCCGTGTCCGCCCAGTCCTCATGACTGCCCTTGTCGCCATGCTGGGCTTCATACCCATGGCTATTTCTTCAGATTCGGGCGCAGAGGTACAACGCCCCTTGGCCACTGTGGTTATTGGTGGGCTGCTCACCTCCACCTTGCTCACGTTGCTAGTATTGCCAGCTATTTACCGCTGGTTTGATCCTCCCATCCTCCTTGAATCTAAGACGGTGGTAGAATAATTACTTGCGGGCCGGGTATGAAAATGAATCAATGGTTAGTGGTCGGTGATGGAGTGGAAAGATTGGCTAGGAGTGGATAGTTTTACCTTGTTAAATTGACCTTGGTTCCAGCAAGGCGTTAGGGTCTATTCAAGAACTTTGTGGTTGAAAAACTGCAATCCATCACCCTGACTTTAATTCATTTCAGGATTTTAAGTTTTGATCGGCTCCGGCATCTTCTTTTGGGTGGACAGCCTGCAATGAACCCCGCCAATGATAAGGTCGCCACCCAATCGCCCAAATATTGGGCGACCATTTGCCTTCTGTTGTTCAGTAGCGGGTTGGGCCTGCTGGCATTTGTCACCCGTGACAGGTGGTTGCATCGGATAGCTCCTTTTTTACCACAAGAAATTGATAAAGAAGAGTCTCCAAAATCTATAACTGTCAGTGATCAGGTCCTGCTTACATCCCAGGCTCAAATGAACCTGAAAATGAAAACAGCACCCCTCAAGGCTGAGATTTTTTGGAAAACTGCCTCCATACCCGGCATGGTGATCGACCGGCCCGGTTTCAGTGACCGTGGCGTGGTCGCACCAGCTACAGGCGTCGTCTCGCAGATTTACCGGGTGCCAGGCGATACTGTGCGCGTGGGTGAACCACTTTTCACCATCAAGCTGCTCAGTGAATCCATCCATCTCACCCAGACTGACCTCTTCAAGGCCATGCAAGACATCAAGCTTGCCCAAGCCCAAAAACAACGCCTCGCGGAATTGGGAGACGCCATCTCAGGCTCCCGTCTCATTGAGGTCGATAACCAGATCACTAGGTTGGAGGTCGCTTCCAAAGCATACCGTCAAGAACTGGTGAACCGTGGTTTATCCATCCAGCAAGTGGCCGCAGCCGCCGAAGGACGCTTTGTCGGTGAAATTGTCATCACGGCCCCATCGCCTCCAACCGCAGGCGAGTTAACCCCCTTGCAAAACCGCAAAGGTCCTGACACGGGCCAACAGCTTTTGGAAATCCAGGAACTGAAGGCCGAGTTGGGGCACCAAGTTCAGGCTGGCCAAACCCTGTGTCTGGTAGCAAATCACCAACTCCTGTGCATCGAGGGAAGCGCGTTTCGTGACGAATTGCCACTTTTAGAGGGGGCTTTGCGTGGCATTGCGCCCCTCGACATCGATTTTGGCGAGGCCGATTCCGCAACCTGGCCAACTCTCGGACAAAACCTGAACATCCACTCCATTTCCAATTCAATCGACCCTGAAACCCGCACCTTCCATTTTCTGGTCCGCTTTGAAAACCAGTTCAAGCTGGTTGAGCAACAAGGCAATACCCAGGTGTTTTGGCGCTTTCGTCCCGGACAAAGGGTGCGCATCAACCTCCGCACGGAAAAGTTGGACAATGTCTTTGTTCTTCCGCCGGCCGCTGTCGCCCGTGAGGGCGCCGAGGCTTTTCTCTTTCGCCAAAACGGCGATGTTTTTGATCGCAAGCAGGTTCATGTCCTTCATCAGGATAAATACTGCGTGGTTGTGGCCAACGATGGCGGGGTGCCTCCCGGAATCTTTGTGGCCCAAACAGGTGCCGTCCAGTTGAACCGAATGATCAAAGCCAATGCGGGTGGCGCCCCCAAAGGGTTTCATATCCACGCCGATGGCAGCGTTCATTCCGGTGATCATTAACTGCAGGCAAGGGGAGGAGGCGTCATGTTGAATCATGTCATTCGCTTTTCCTTGCGGAACCGCGGTTTGGTTGTTTTTCTCGCTCTGCTGGCAACGGTGTTAGGCGGCTACCTGACCACCGTTTTGCCTATCGATGTCTTTCCAGATCTCGACCGCCCCCGAGTGGTACTACTCACCGAATGCCCCGGATTTTCCACCGAAGAAGTCGAATCCCTCGTCACCCAACCCTTGGAAACCGCAATTATAGGAGCCCCTGGGGTTCAGGCTGTGCGCAGCCAGTCCAGCCAAGGTTTGGCAGTGGTCTATGTCGAATTCAATTGGCGCACCGAAGTCCGGATGGCCCGCCAAAATGTCGGTGAAAGGCTTGCTGCCATTTCCGCCATCCTGCCCGCCGGTATCCGACCGATCATGACCCCACCCAGCTCCATCATGGGCCAAATAATGCATGTCGGCCTCGACAGGCAAAAAGGGCCAAGTGGCGGTTCGATTGCCCCGGTGGGCAAAACCGGCTGGCTGGCTGAAAAAACTGGGCTAGAAGATGCCCCAATCTTGACCCTATGGAATCCGGTTGATCGTTCCGATTCCACCACCTGGCAAAAGGCTATTCCGGGCTCGGTTCGGTGGAAAAACGAATCCAGCTCCCAAGTGGCCACCTTCGTGCAGGCAGGCTTCCAACAAACAACCACATTCCCCGATGCGGTCGAGGAGCGCATGGCCCTCAAGGCCATTGTTGATTGGACCATTCGACCAAGATTGTTAAAAGAGCCAGGCGTCGCCGAGGTGATCGTTCTGGGTGGCGATCGCAAACAATACCAAGTGCTTGTCGATCCTGGAAAAATGCTCGACTATCGGGTCACCCTCGCTGATGTCGATCTCGCTATCAGCGACAACAACCTCAACGCCTCGGGCGGCTTCACCGAGGACGGCCCTCTGGAAAGCCCAGTGAGGGTGATCGCCCGTTTGGGGCCCGATTCTGCCAAGGTGCTTGAAGATTTGCGCAAGGTGCCTGTCAAAGCCCAGCCCCACCGCACCATTTTGCTGGGTCAGGTTGCCACCATTCGTGAAGGGCCTGCCCCCAAAAGGGGAGACGCTGGAATCGATGGCCTCGATGCGGTGGTGCTCACGGTGGTCAAACAGCCCCATGCAGATACCCGCGAGGTCACCAACAGGGTGAAAGCCGCGTTGCTAGATGCTGCTCAATCGCTTCCACCAGAATTTCGCATCAGCACCGACCTGTTTCAGTTAAAAGATTTCATCGACCGCGGCATCTACTATGTGGCCGAGGCGCTGGCCCTGGGTGGTGGCCTGGTGCTGGTGGTTCTGTTTTTGTTCCTCCTCAACCTGCGCACCACTTTTATCACACTCACCGCGATACCGCTGTCACTGGTGGTCACAGTCCTCGTTTTTCAGGGAATTGGCTTCCTCACGGGGAACGGCCTGACCATCAATGTGATGACTCTGGGCGGGATTGCCGTGGCCATGGGTGAGCTGGTGGATGATGCCATTGTCGATGTGGAAAATATCTTTCGCAGGCTCAGGGAGAACAATGCCCTGATGAATCCAAGGCCCGCCTTGCTGGTGGTTTACGATGCTAGCCGGGAAGTCCGTTCTGCTATTGTTTTTGGCACAGCGGTGGTGGTGCTCGCCTTTATGCCTTTGTTCGCGCTGTCTGGAGTGGAGGGCCGGCTTTTTGTCCCTCTGGGGCTTGCTTATGTTGTTTCCATTCTCGCTTCTTTGCTGGTTTCACTCACAGTTACCCCCGTGTTGTCTTACTATTTGTTGCCCAATTCCAAGGCGGTACATGCCAAGGGTGATGGCTTGCTTTTGCGGTTGTTGAAATGGCTTGCCACCCCTCTGGTGCGTTTCAGCATGGGCTATGCCGGTCTCTTGTTGTTTGTCAGTTGGCTGATGGTTGCCTTTTGTGTTTGGCGCCTCACGCAATTGGGAACCGATTTCTTGCCAAAGTTCGATGAGGGCAGCATCCAGATCAATGTCACCCTTCCGGCAGGTTCATCCCTCACCGCTTCCAACCAAGTTGCCGGGCAGATAGATTCCAGACTGCTTTCCATGCGCATGAATGCGACTGACCCTTCCGCTCCAATTCGCCATTTCGTCAGGCGGACTGGCCGTGCCGAGTTGGATGAGCATGCCGAGCCTGTCAGCCGTTCGGAATACATCATTTCCATGAATCCGAATTCAGGTCAGACCCGAGAGGCGATGCTTGCCAAACTCTTGGGCGATCTAAGGCAAGATGTTCCTGGGGTTGATTTTGAAGCCGAGCAGCCCATGGCCCATCTCATCTCGCACATGTTGTCCGGTGTGCAAGCTGA
>CAIWHS010000604.1 GCA_903912515.1 uncultured Planctomycetaceae bacterium | reverse complement strand
GGGTAGTTTAGGGTGATCCTTGGTTGTTTTATGGCGAATTTCAACGATTTTTTGTTTAGGCATTCCTTTTGCTTTGTTCCTGTGGCGTTGGACATGCGTGCCCACCGATTTCAGGAGCTAAAAATGCTGGCGAAATTATGTTGGTTGAGTTTGACAGGGATTAGCTTGGTCAGCGGCGTGGCGGCAAGCCATGGTTTATGCAAGCCCGCAGAAGGCAAAAACGAAAGGCAACCAAAGTCCGTCCAATTGGAAAATCGCCCTGAGTTGCAATCGGTGGCTGCCCAGCGCTACATCAATAGCCAAGCTCGGCATTGGCGAGCCTTGGTGGTTAACAAATAAGATCGGCCTTATTGTTTACCTGTGATTTTGGATGGCAGGATTTGGACCATTTCCTGAAGCTTGGGGTTTTGGATGCTAGGGTCTGGATTTCCTGCTGATTCGGCCAGAATTTTAAATGAGCCAGTCTGGCTTCCTGTGGCAGTGATGGAATAAACCGCCTCGCGGCCAGGCTCGAGTTTAGCCAAGGGCCCAAAGGTGAGAATGGCCCCGTTCCTGTTAACCTGAGTGGGTCCTTTGCCCTCAATTTGATTAAATCCTTCGGGCATGGTGACAATAAGGTTAGGGTTCGTGATTGGGTTGGAGCTTCGATTGATCAAACGCAAAGTGTAAGAGGCCGGTTCGCCGATTTCGATTGGATCTATTGTCTTATCCAGTTCAATCACCAAAAGGTCTTTTCCGCTAAAAGTTGTGATTTTTTCAGCTTGCATACCAAGACCAATTTTGTCGGCGGTCAACTCAACTCGTTGGATCAATTTCATGGGACTGTTTGCACGCACCACAAAATTAACCGAACGCCTTTGGCCTGGTTGAAGAATGCCTAAATCCCAGCGGGCTTCACCCTGGAATTCGCGTCCACCTGAACTTGCAGCCAAAAAAGTTACCCCAGCCGCCATTTTTGTAGCCAAACGCACATTGCGGGCGGTTGTGGGGCTGTCGTTGGAAACAGTGATGTGGTAGGTGGCAGGCCTACCCACGGCACGGAAATCAGGGCCGGAAAGATAGATATCGAGTTTGGGTTCACTCACCACCGTTTTCCAACCAGATTCACGTTTTGATCCGCCAGCAATGGATACGGAGGCTTTGGTTTCGTAGGTTCCTGCTTTTTTTGCGGCTACCTGATATTCGATCCGCTTAACTTGTTGGGGTTCCAGTCTTTCTATAGTCCATGTGAGCGGGTTTTCGCCCTTGGTGGATGGTTGCGATGTGAGGAAGTCGAGCCCCTCTGGAAGCATGTCGGTCACTTGCAAATTTGCCAATGGGGTTGGCCCGGTGTTTTGAATATCTACCGTGTAAGTCCAAGTGTCTTGAACCTGAGCCTGGGAAGGCCCTCGCTTGACGATTTGCATAGCTGAAGCAACGCGAGTTTTTGTTGTTTCGCCATGCTCGAAGGAAACATAGCTGGAGAAATCGACATCGCCCGTGCCGTCAGCTATCACCGTTAACGAAATGGGTTTTTTCACTCCTGGAGCCAAAGTACCTATGCTCCAAACCAGATTTTGCCCCTCGGTTTCAGGTTGTGGGACGCTGCGAACAAATTTGGAGCTGGATGGCGCATTACTTCTGACTCGAACCCGGTGTGCTGGGACCAAAGTGGGGTTTTCTACGCTAATGGAGTAAGTGAGTTCCGCTCCTGGAGCAACTTTTGCTGGGACCCTAATTCGAAGAATTACCTGCGGAGCTGGGGGGTCTACGGGATTATAGGTGCCATCAGAAGCAGGAATATTGGCGGGTTGTTGACCCGGCAAAGGGATTCCAGGCTGCATTGGCGGCAGTGAAGAATTTGTTTGAGGGGGAGCAAGTGGCGGCTCTTGGGCAACAACAATTGCATGAGAGGCCATGAAGCCCAAGAATATAGCAAGCAGGTGTTGGAAGAAGATATTCATGGCCCCTTTCCTTGGTGCTCAGATGATTAAAGAATACCAGCATTTAAGGGTTTTGTGAATCAACTAATTTCAGTCGGATGCCAAAGTTTTTGGTCGGTTTTTCGCTGGTAAAAAGGTTTTGGGTTTTGTTGATCCTGCGATCATTAAAAGCCTAGTATTTAAAAGGTTATGCTATATCGAAAAGGATAGAGTTATGGTCCATTTTAAATTGGGGGGCGTAATGATTCCCGAACCTAGGCGTTTTCAGTACATTTTCAGTCTTTTGTTGAAGGGGGGGATTGTCGGGTTGGTAAGTGCTTATTGGATTTATCCGTTAGCCACAACTAGCGCTGACGAGGCTAAAAAGAAATCTGTGCCCAAAGTTGCACATATCCGCATCTCTGGGGCGGTAACTGATAGTAATGTTTCACCTGAATCCGCTAAGGCTGACGGGAATTTGTTGACCATTCGCGATCGGATTTCCAAAGCGGCGAATGATTCGACTGTGAATGTCTTGTTTCTGGAACTGGAAGGAATTGAGTCCGGATTTGGCACAATGGATGAACTTCAGGAAGCCGTGGATTCATTTAGGAAGACTGGGAAGAAAATAGTTGCCTTCACCGGGAGCGGAGATTCGAAGGATATTCTGCTTGGCGTTTCGGCTGACGAGTTCTGGATGCCTGAGTCTTGCTGGATGATGCTATTGGGTGTGAGGAGTGAAGTTTATTTTTACAAG
>CAIWHS010000603.1 GCA_903912515.1 uncultured Planctomycetaceae bacterium | reverse complement strand
GCGATTGATACTGATTGAGGCGCGATTGATTGGTCACAAAAGCCTTGAACTTTTTCATTATCCAACAGCAGAATGCTTGCCATGGTTCCAGGAAAATCATCGGATGCCTGTTGCATTGCTTTACCACGCAGAGCAACCAAGCGAAGGCCATCTTCAAAGGAAATGGCTTTTGAGTAAACCAGGGCTGTGTATTCACCTAAGCTAAGTCCAGCTACTCCAACGCAATGATCGGTTAAATCTGGTGTATTAATTTCTGCTTCGGCTAATGCAGCTAAACTAGAAACAAAAATGGCAGGTTGACTAATTTCTGTACTGTTCAGCCGGTCCAGAGGGCCTTCAACGCAAATTTTAAGTAAGTCATAACCAAGGATGGATGCAGCTCGTTCAAAAACCGCCGCAGATGCCCGATTTCGTTTACAAAGTTCACCGGCCATACCGATGTACTGCGCGCCCTGCCCGGGGAACAGGATGACATGGCCTTCCATATTCTAATCAATCCTTAGGTTTGGTTGGAATCAACCTTGGTTGGTAGCTGCGGAATTCAATTGAGGCATACGCTCAAGCTCTTCAACAATCAATTTGTTGATACCAGCACGGGCCAACCTTGCAGCCAAACTCAGAGCATTCTTAATAGCCCGCTCTCCACTGCTGCCGTGACAAATAATGCAAATACCATCAATACCCAATAGTGGTGCTCCGCCGTACTCGCTGTAATCATAGGTATGAACCAGCTTGTGCAAAGCAGCCATTGCTTTATCTTTTTCTTGATCCAAAACTCCGATTACTTCTTTGCCAACCATTTTCATCATAAATTCAAACAGGCCTTCGCAAACCTTCAAAACAACATTGCCCACAAAACCATCGGTTACAATCACATCAGCTACGCCTCTGTGAATGTCTCTGCCTTCAATATTTCCAATGAAACTTCCCTGTAGGTCACATTGTGAAAAAAGCTGTTGAGTGAGTCTAACCAAATCATTTCCCTTGCCTTGTTCCGCACCAACATTCATTAGGCCGATAGTAGGCTTATCTTTTTTGAGCATGTGCCGGGCAAATATTTCGCCCATTACACCATATTGAAAAAGATGCTCTGCTTTGGGATGAACATTTGCCCCAACGTCAAGCATGATCGAAGGGCCACGCATGGTGGGCATTATTGTGGCAATTGCCGGTCTGTCGACATGAGGAAGAAATCGGCGAGTGAAAAGTCCACCGGCTACCATAGCTCCAGTGTTACCAGCGCTAACTATCCCCTGGACTTTCCCGGATGCTAATAGTTGCCAAGATCGTGTAATGGAGTTATCGGGTTTGCGTCTCAACCCAATAGCCGGACTCTCTTCCATTCCGACAACTTGAGTGGCGTTGTGGAAATGGAGTCTGGATGTAACTGGATGGTCAGCAGGTACTAATTTTTTGAGAAGGCTTTCTTCGCCTACCAAAAAAACTTCAAGCTCAGGATCTTTCTCAAGAGCCTGAACGGCACCGGCCACAATGGGATTTGGGGCATGATCCCCACCCATCGCGTCGAGGGCAATCCTCATAGTGGATCACTCTTCCTTTTGGCCAGAGGGAATAACTTCTTTACCCTGGTAGAAACCACAGGTACCACAAACACGATGTGGGAGAATTGGATGTTCACAATTTTTGCAAAATTGGAACTGTTGTGGGGTAACGCTATGGTGGCTTCGACGCATGCCACGGCGGGATTTTGAAATTCGCCTCTTTGGAACTGCCATGACTACCTACCCAAAAAACTAGTGATCTGACTCATGTATACCGCACTTAGCCAGAATAGACAGTAGGTTGGACCTAGTGCCCTGTCAAGCTTGCATGCGGGACATTCGTTGCTTCATGATTACACGATTATCCGGCAAATGTTTGTGTATTTTTTTTTATTATTTAAAATT
>CAIWHS010000602.1 GCA_903912515.1 uncultured Planctomycetaceae bacterium | reverse complement strand
GGTTAAGAACCGACTCACGGGTAAGCTCGGCATCCATGCTTGGCATGGAACAACTTCATCACGCCTAAGTCCATTTTGCAACGGCAGCTGAAACGCTTTTCAAACAATCGATCAAGGTCTAAATTCACGTCCGTTCACGGCAGTAGGCTGAAGGGTTACAAACAATCAGTTACTTCAACAACCCCTGAAAAACTTCCAGCATCCGCCGGCCCATCCTCACGGGAGTGAAAAGCTTCAAACGTTCATGCCCACGCGCAACCAATGCCTCACGAAGTTTTCTGTCCTCAAACACCTGCTCCATGGCGCTGGTAAATCCCGATTGGTCATCTGGTGGCACCAAGATTCCGGCATCACCTACTACTTCGGGAACGCTGGTGGCGTTACCTGCGATTAGGGGCGTGCCCAAAGCCATCGCTTCAATGCTCGGCAGGCCAAAACCCTCATACCGCGTTGGATAAAGGACCGCCTTGGCATGCGCCATCGCTCGCAAAAAAGGCAGCCTGTCCAAGTTCGGCAAAATCAAAATCCTGTCGTCTCCGGAATGCCAGATTCCCCTTTCAAAACTGCCTTCCCTTTGCTCATCAGGGTCAATCAATTGACCAAGCATTGCATTGTTTAGCGTGCCGGTGCTGGCAATCACCAGCTTCAGTTTTCGGTTTGAAACCGCGCGAAAAGCCCGAACCCCCAAGGGCACATTCTTGCGTACTCGATTGAAACCGGTGGCTGCGCCGACCGGCAAAAATATATAGTCGCCCCAATCGGCCGCGCTGTCGCCACCAGCCCACAGGGGTTCTTGAATCGCACTTAATTCCATCGCTTTTTCTAGCGTGGCAGGCGCGTCATACAGTGCATGCCATACCACCTCGGTCCGTTCTGCCGCAAAGGGAAGCAACCTGCAGATGCGGTCGCGCGCATCAGAAGAAACACACAGCAATCGGTTCACCGAGGGCCCTATGAGGGCAAGTGTTTGCCTGCGCTTGCTGGCGGTATCGCCAAACACATCCGGAAATTCAAGAAAACCAGCATCATGAAAGGTAATTGCTTGAGGGCAGGGAGAATCTTTCAAGCCAGTGTAATAAGAGGCATAAAACAGCTCAGGCTGCAACTTTTTCACAAGCCCCAGTAGCGCCTCATCCAAGCAATCTGCCAATGACAAACCTTCTGGCCATTTAATGAGGTGCAAATTCAGGTTTTTGCGCCGAACTAAGGCTTCCCAAGTGTCATCCAGGCCTGCCAAGGGAAATAATTTGCGCGGTTGGTCCGGGCAAATCACATCCAACTTCAGGCCCTCATCCTCGCCGCAAGTTGCCAACGCTTCCAACAGCGCCCGGCAATGCACCCCAAGGCCACCTGTCACCCCAAGATGGGGAAGAAACATGACAACACGCACAGCGATAATACCTCGGCGTCAATCTTCGTCTGGAATCACAATTCCCAATCAGGGAGAGGGGGCCGTTGTCAGCTTGCGAATTTGGTCGAGGGGTAGCAGGTAAACCTCCTGGCCAACTACAGGAGAACCATCCTTCGCTAAAACTTCACCAGACCTCGGATGGGTTTGGTTGAATGTCTTCAGGGTAGCGGCATAAAGCGGCGTACCATACTGGGCTTGGCTGATTTTGTCCCATGAATCCCCCTGCAGCACCTTGTACGGGTGCTCGGTCCATGAGGAAACTGATGCAGCCGTTCCGTTAACTGTGTTGCCCAAATTCGCTGCAGCGGAATTCACCTGATTATTCAAACCTGAAACCGTGTTGGTCAAGCTGTTATTCAAATTGGTGCCAGCATTGTTCAGATTCTTATTCAAACCTGAAACCGTGCTGTCCAAGCTGTTGTTCAGCCCGTTCACACTACTGTTCAAATTACCCGCAGCATTATTCAGGTTTTTATTCAAATCATTCGCGGCGCTGTTCATTTGGTTATTCAGATTATTGTTCGCACCATTCACACCGCTTTGGTTAAGGGCCAAACCCGTGCCAATCACAGCACCAGTTCCAACCGCTCCTGCGGCCGCTGGTGCGTTGAAGCCAACCGAGGGATTACCTGGTCCTGCCGCAGGTGCAACCGGTATGGACCCGGGGGTAATTGGCCGGGGCACACCCGGATCAGCAGGCATGGTCAAAACCGGAACATTCTTTCCATCCACCGGCACAAATGCCGCGGGGCGCGATTCCGCAGGCCGGGCGCTCATATTGCCTGGAACACCCGAAGGTGGCAGGACTGGTGCCAAACCAACACCTCCAGTCCCCTGCGAGGGCGCAATTCCAGTAGGTGGTGCCGCTCCAACTGATCCACCCACTGGGAATCCGGGCTCATCCAAAGGGATCGATTCCGAACGCTTTTCGGGCCCCTTGTCCAAAGTGAAGGTCAAAACCCTCGAGATTCCCGGTTTGCCCGGTTCCGAAGGAAATGTCTCATTCAAAGACCCTAAATTTCCAGAAGCTGAAGATCCATTCAAACCTGAAGGTGGGGCCGAACCAAATCCACCTAACGGGGCCATCGCCGCAGGAGCTGTCGGCGGAGCCAGCGTGTCCACCGGCTTGGTCAGATCAGCCATGGGTTTGCCATTGTTTATCAAGTTCGATGCTGGTGGGGCCAAGCCTCCAAGGCCTTGAGCAGAAGGTGCCAAAGTGGTGTCCATTGGCTTGGCCAGCTCAGGCATTGGCGCGCCGTTATTCCCTACATTCGTAATTGGTGGAACCGGAGGAAATAGGCCTCCCGCCGCGGGGGCCGGCGGCGGCGGGACCAGCGTGTCCACCGGCTTGGTCAGCGCTGGCATCGGTGACCCATTGTTCGCTAAATTTGCTGCCGAGGCGCCCACTCCTGCCCCCAAAGCAGGGGCAAGTCCCTCCGCAAGTTTGGACGAGTCAGGCATGGGGCTGGCTAGTCCGCCTATTGCACCTGGAGGAGGTGGCGGGGCCAAAGTTTCTGCAGATTTTTTATCCTCAAGCGGTGGCAAACCACCCGGGGCTGTTGGCGGTGGCAATGGCACGGGCGGATCCATCGGTTTATCACCCGACCCCACGGGCATGGGAGGGGTAGGAGGCGTTGCCCCTGTGTCTCCTGCTGCGGGGGTTGAGGTGGGAGCCGGTGGTGGAGGAGGCATCAAGTCACCCGGTCCAGGAACCGGAGCCGGGGGCATTCCACCCTTTTCTGCACCATTAGCCGAGGCCAGCACCACCTCGCTCTTGCCTTCAATTGCTTCAGGCGCGGGCGGTGTTGATTCGGCTGTCTTGACCGCATCAACACCCGATGGCACTTTGGCGTCACTCTCGGCGCTTGCCACCTGCTCTGTGGGCGCCTTGTGCCCTAGCAATTCATCAGGGGAAACATAATGTTTGGTCAACACCGCGCCCACCAAGCTTGCGAACGCGCCTGATACCATCAACCCGGTTTTTACATCGCCTGTCATGGCCATGGCTTTCCCCAATGTCGACCAAATTTTCAAATTTTAAATTTATCTCTAAAGTCTATTTTCCCGGTCCAGCCACCTTGGCCCGGCTTTCCACCTTCTGCAACTCCAAAGGCTTTGGCTGCATTTCCAGGCCCTTTGGAGTTGGCTTATGCCCGTTGATCTCTGCCTCCCAGGCAGATTTGGACCAGATTTCCGCATGGGTTCGCATCCCCACAATCACGGCCTCGCCTTTCAGGCTTGCTTGCTTGGTAAGTGCATCCCCAAGGGGTATCCACAACTTGCCTTCTTGATCTTCTTCCACAGAGCAATGAGTCATCAGGCCATAAAATCTTCGAGCCGATCTGCGAAGGCTGGGCCCGGTTTCCCGTTCCTCTTTTCCTTCCATTCCTTGCTCATTTTCGATGAAGAACATTTGTTCCAAATCTTCAAGCGTTGCCATGCGTAGGCCACCCTCGGGCCCAGGAGCAATATAGATTTTCCCTTCCACAACCCAACCTGCCAGCTCCTCGGGCAATCTGAGATAACCGTCTTCAAACTCGGTTGTGAAAGATCCCACCAACGGTTGATGCTCCTCAGCACCAAGTATTCCCGTATCATTGCCCGTTTTGTCAGAGTCTTGCTTTGCTGGAGTTGGCCCGACCTTGGCCATGCCACCAGACCCACCACCCGATTGCCGACTATCACCACCTGCAACCGCTGTTTGACCGGAAGCCAGAATGAACCCGGCCTGCACAACAGGCTGGCCTACTTCAACATGGAAATCACACCCAATCCGCTCAAAATCAATTCCCACCCTTTCCAGTCCATCGGGCCCAATTGTCCGAAAATGTATGGGCCTGATCTGCCCAGGGTATTGACCGAATTCCCGCGGTTCAAGAAGGATAGTCCCCTCCACCCCCGCAGCGCCGGTTAGCCCCGCTCCTCGCAGTGTCAAATGCTCCGCTGAGGAAGTTCCGGGCTGGCAAAAACCAAATAAAAGGTCGCCCGCTGGAGCCGCCATGGGCTCAGCCTCTGTGAACCGCACCTGTGACACCACCTGCTTACCCTGTTCATCGCCAGTCAACTCGCTGGCCTGTTGTGCCAAGCCGGTCGGCAATCCCGCTGGCGGACCAAATGCATCGGTGAACGCCTCTGCAACCAACTGTTTCTCGGCCGGGTTCGGCCCGCTTTGTTTGGCCGGGTCAACCACCGACACACTGCTAGCAGGTTGGGTCGGATACACCTGACTCACAGCCAAACGCTGCCAAACCACCTTGCCACCAAGCCCAAGCGCCAAACCCACCGCGCCCGCAAAACCCAAACCTAAATAAAGTCCCAACCAGGGCCTGGCTACCTGGTACTGAACAGGCCCGTTTTCTGTTGTCTTCATCGTCGCTCCTTGAAATCCGTTTCTGAGCTCTTGTCGTCTTTTGCTTTTCCATTCCTTGGAAAAAAACGCTTCTGAAAATCAACGCTTTGGTCCCGTAACCAGCTTGGCCACCCTCAGCTTGGCACTACGCGACCTGGGATTTGCCATCACCTCGGTTTCGCCCGCCATCACCGGCTTGCGCGTTACCCGCTCCCAAAGTTCTGGTACCGAGAAAGCTTGTTTCACCAACCGATCCTCCAGCGAATGAAAGCTGATCATTGCCGCCACACCACCAGGCACCATCCACCCAGGCAATTGACGCAACATGTCTTCCAGCACACCCAGTTCGTCATTCACCAAAATCCTCAGGCCTTGGAAGGTCCGTGTGGCAGGGTCAATCTTTCCAATGACACCCCTCGGCGGCAGGCAAGACCGCACCAAATTCGCCAACCGCGTGGTCGTCCAAGGCAATTGCTCCCGCCGGCCTTCTACTATTTTCCGAACAATCTTCCTCGCCTGCTTCTCCTCGCCAAAGCGCAATAGGGCGCGAGTCAGATCGTTCTCATCCAACCTTTCCAGCAATTTCCAAGCCGGCTCTCCCCGGCTTGGATCCAATCGCATATCCAAAGGCCCCTCGTGGCGAAATGCCAATCCTCGGCTCGGATCGTCCAATTGCTCAGAACAAATACCCAAATCTGCCAAAATCCCATGGGCTTTCACCCCCAGCCGCCTCAAGATCTCACCCGCCTGGTCAAATCGGGCGTGATAACATTCAACCGGCAATCCGACCAAACGTGCCCGGGCCTTCTCCACCTGATTGGGATCACAATCAAAGGCATACACCTTGCCCTCTGGCCCCACCCGTTCGGCTAGCAAACGGCTATGGCCCCCACCACCTAAGGTTAGGTCCACCAAAATCTGACCCGGTTGCGGGTTCAGCCCTTCCAACACCTCTGCAGGCAACACCGGCACATGCTGCCGGTCGCCCGCAAACCCTGAACTGGAAAGATCTTCCGAAAAATCTTCCACTTCGCCTTCGCTGTCTTGTTCCGCCTTGTTTGGTGACATACCCACTCCCAATGGACCAACTCGCTTCATCCGTGAATTGGCATGAACAAGGCCGGGGATGGTACCCAGCCTCCAGTAAAAGAAAAAGGCAGAGCCTGAGTTGAAAGTTTAGGCAGTTTTGGCGAAATAAAAAAAGACAGCCCCCCGGGGCTCGGCCCGCCGGAGGGCTGTCGGAAGCGCATGGGAAAAAGGGCGATGGCTGGGAGGCCCGTCCTTTTCCCAACAGATTGAAAGGTCTGCTTACCTTCCAACCTCACGCGCAAGTCTGAGGGGAATCTCCCCTTCTAACTAAAGCCCCTTCAACTCAAATGCCCCTTGGGCCAAAGAATCAAATTGAGGCTCATGCTCGTTGCGGTATTTGTCCCAGTGGGCCGCATCCCATAACTCCAGGTGGTCCCTCACACCCAGTAACACCACTTCACCCGTCAAGCAGGCCAGCTGAGCCAAGCGCTCCGGCACCAACACTCTGCCCGCTTTGTCTACCTCAACCAGCTCAGTCTGCCCAAAGTAAAGGCGGCGGAAAATTCTCGCTTCCGCATCCGTCGCCGGCCGCTCATCCAAACGAGATGCCAAACGCTCCAGCTCCCGCTCCGTATGCACCCAAAGGCATTTGTCAGGCCCAGGTGCCACATAAAGCACCGCTGGATCCCCAAGCACCTCACGCAGCTTCTTAGGAAGCGTCAGCCGCTTTTTCTCGTCCAGCGTACGGCGGTGGGTTCCTGTCAAAAGCACCGGAAAAACCTCGTTAGGCCCCTCCGGACCATCCAAAAGGCCGCTCCCTGGCCCCACTTTCACCCATTTGGCCCCACTGGCTTCCACAAGGATATCAAGTTAGCCCACCCATTGGCAACCTTCCCCGGCCTCTCCCACAAACAAATAAACCCCGGCCGCCCATTGGGACGACCGGGGCTCCCCCCGAAAGCTTGATTGCTTAAGACTTTACAACCCGTAGCGGATGGCGTTGGCCTTATCCAATCCGTTGCGAACCGCCTCTTCCTCCGTCTGGCCAAACACCTCCACCAGATCAGTCTGGCCCGAAAGCTTGCTCACCTTGCAAGCAAAACGGTGTCGGCCATCATTCATCTGCTCCACCTGGAAACTTTTCGCCCCCAATCGGTGCAGCTCCTCCCGAACCACCGTCCAATTCACCGCGGTGATTTTAAATCTCTCTTGGCTCAACTGGTTTCCCACCAAGGGGTTAACAGCTTGGGCAGTACTAGCCTTGGGTGCCGCACACAAACCAAATGCCTCGGGAGATGGCAATTTCATAGTTGCCCGAACAGGGTCCTCGTCGGGCATGGCACCTCGAGCATTGAATCTGGCCGGCGGAGATAGCTGCGTTACTGCTGGAGCAACGCGCGGCGATGGTGCCGCCAATTGGTTGTTTGGTGCCCTATACATCGGCTGAGGTTGTTGCGCCCACTGCGGTTGCGCAGGCTGCACTGCATAGCCTTGAGGCATGCCTTGAAAGGGATTCGTCATCATGACCGGCAAACTGCCAGCAAGGGTGGGCGGGCATCCCGCCGGTGTTCACCCCGCCCCCGCTCGCGGCGGTGAGGCAGCCAAAAACACATAGCATGGCAGCAACGCCATTAGCCAACGAAACCACGATGCTGGAAGGGTCGGCATCCTTGCGACACTCCAAGAGTTTTACCTAGGCGCTCAAGGTAGGCAGCCATCCATGGCCACCATTCCCCAAGCACGGGCGGCGCTATAGTTGGAAGTGCCGTTCACGAAAAGCCCAGTTGTCGTAAATCATTTGCTGGGAATATCTTACACAAAGTTTTGTAAAAATTACCCCAGCGACGGGAAGAAGTTCCAGGCACCCAATCTCAATCCAACCGCACCGGGTTTTCGAGCACCCTCAGTGTTCCTTCATCAGCATCCAGCTCGACCATGGCTCCATGCGGAAGTGTTGCATTCCGGGTGGTGTGCCCGACCGGAAAGCCCATCAATACGGGCACCTTCAGTTTTCCAAAATAATCCTTCAACACCCGGGTGGTATCCTTTTCTTCTCCCTTATCGCTCGTGGTGAAAGAACCCAGCACTACTCCCGCCACCTGATCCATCACACCCGCCAGCCGAAGCTGCGATAAATAGCGATCAATCCGATAGGCCGGCTCGCTGACATCCTCCAAAAACAATATCGCCCCCTTCGGTTGCATCGCATGCGAGGTTCCCATCAAGGTCACCACCAAGCTCAAATTGCCACCCAGCAAGCGCCCCTTGGCCTTGCCGCCAACCAGTTTCTCTGGCCTGTCACCCTCTGGAATTTCCACCACATAGCCCCGTTGGCCTGGACGATACTGCCCGGCAAACACCGCCTGGTTGAATGACCTGGCCTGAAACGCATAGGAAGGCTCCGCTTCGCGCCATAGGTCGCGCATCGCCATCGGAGAATGAAAAGTCACAACCTGCGCGTGACGGGCCGCCCCCAAATGCAAGGCTGTCAAATCCGAATACCCCGCGATGATTTTCGGATCCTTGCGCAAGGCTTTAAAATCAATCCGGTCCAAAATCCGGGTCATCCCAAAACCGCCCCGCACAGGCATGATCATCCGCACCTTCGGGTCGCGCAAATACTCGTTGATCTCCAGGGCCCGTTCCTCATCACTCCCACCGAGATAATGCTCCTTGCGCCCCACCAAACCAGGTTTGCCAATCACCCGGAACCCTTTCCCCTCCATCAGTTTCACATAAGCCGAAAACTCTGGATTGGTTGCCGGTGCCGAAGGGGCGATCAACGCGATGGTGTCGCCCGGCTTCAGCGCATGCGGCACCAAAAAGGTCTCAGGCTCCACCGCAGGCACCCGGCAGGTAGCAACCGCCAAGAACAGGCAAACCGTCAATCCGCGAATGGCCATCTCTCACTTCACCCGCAAAATGATGGAACTCGGAGCCTCCGGCCCCCGAAATACCTGATGCGTCTGCCGGCTAAAATCATCCTCGGTGGCCGAATAGATGTCGCAAAACTTCTGCGGGTTGCGATCCACCAGCGGAAACCACGACGACTGAACCTGCACCATCAGACGATGACCAGGCCGGAAGGTATGGTTGACATCGGGCATCGTGAAACTTACCCGTGTCACCTTGCCAGGCTCAAAAGGCTCGGGCTTGCTGAAACTGTTGCGAAACTTGCCACGAAACGGCTCGCCCCGAATCAGCATTTGGTACCCGCCCATTTTAACCCCAGCCGGGTTCGGCTCATAATCCGGATAATCAGATGGAAAAACATCCACCAACTTCACCACCCAGTCAGCATCGGTGCCGGTTGTAGCCACCTGCAGGTCCACCGTAATGGGCCCAGCCACCGTCAGGTCCTGTGTCAATTCCGGGGTCTGATACACCAGCACATCCGGTCGGCGCGACGCATGCCGCTGGTCTGCGGTCATGTAGTTGTAATCCATCTTGGTGGTGGTGTTCTCTATGTGTGGCACAGGCTTGGCAGGGTCGGACACATAGCTGTCAGAGCCAGCCTTATCAGCCCCCTCAAATCCCAAGCCGCCCTTCTCTCGCAAAAACAGCTTTTGCTCGCGGGTATCCTTGGGTGGCCAGGCATCATAACGCCGCCACACATTCGT
>CAIWHS010000601.1 GCA_903912515.1 uncultured Planctomycetaceae bacterium | reverse complement strand
GGCAGCGGCCGAGTATCGCACCAGTGGCGGTGCCACCGGCGGTGCCACCGATGGTTACCTCTCCATCACCGACGCCAAGGGTGGGCAGCGCGCCACCGTGGTGTTCGACGACCTCGACAAGGGTCTCGTTGTCAAGGCCTTCACCTTCGAGTGCGATTTGCGCATTGGTGGCGGTTCCGCACTGCCCGCCGATGGTTTTTCGCTGAACTACGTTCGTGCCAGCGATCCGGTTGCGACCGATGGTTCCTCGTTCGCCGGCACCGCCGGTGAGACCAACCTCCCCGAAGAAGGGTCCTTAACCGGTCTGGGCATCGGTTTCGACACTTGGCAGTCCAGTGACCATCCGGGCGGCATTCGCGACGTCGTGGGTATTAGTATCCGCGTCGAAGGTGAGTTGCTCACCCAGCTCCCGGTGCCCCTGCGCCCCGGCAACGTCTGGCCCGGCGGCACCTACGACGAGGCTCCGTTCCGCAACCTGGCGACGACCGACGCGAACTATGCGTCCTCGATGCAAACCGGCGCCCTGAACATCACCGACGACCTCAACGCCGACGGTACGGCGGGCAATGACGCCAACGTGGGCCAGGTTGGTTTCGATGACCCGAGCTGGGGTCTGTGGGTTAAGAACCTGAAGTGGGAGAAGTTCAAAGCCGTATTGAGTGAAGACGGCAAGGTGAAAATATTTTGGAAGGGTGTCGAACTGACCCCTGCTGGAGGTTTGGTTACCTCGTTCATTCCGGCCCCGGGTCGCTTCGTTTTCGGCGGCCGTACTGGTAGCGCTTGGGAAGTGCACCACGTTGATAACATCCGCCTAGAGACTATTCCGGCAAATGAAGTGATCATCGGTGGCGTGGTGGGCAGTCCGATCGGCTTCTCCATTACAGCGCTGGACTCCGGCTCAGCCGTGGGCGTGACAACGGGTCTGTCGGTTAAGTTCAATGGCACCGACATATCCTCAAAGGTAAACGCCAGCAAGGATGGGATAACCACGACAATCACCTACCGTGATACATTGGCTAATTGGGCTGTCGGTTCGAGCAACCAGATTGAAATCGCCATCAAGGATACGTTGGGACGTACCGTGACCGCGATGCGCGATTTTGTTGTGAGTTCAGAATCTGCGATTCCATTGAGTATCGTAAGAGGTATGGTCTCTAGTTCAGGAACGTCTGTGGAGATCACTTTTAATCAAAAAGTTGACCTGCAAACCGGGGCCAACCCTGCCAATTACAGCTTTACCCCTTCACTGACCGTCAACGCATTATCAGTAGTTGGGAATACTGTAATAATTAATACCTCGATTCAAGATCAGAATGTTTCTGAATATGTTATCGTAGTTAACAATGTTAAAGATCTATTTAAAAAAATCATCGCTGCCAATTCAAAGTTGAGCGTAGTTCCATATCCGCTCAGACAAAGCAACGCAATGTTTATAGAGGCAGAGGATTTTGATTTTGGCGGAGGAAAAACCATTGAAGATCCAAATATTAGAATCGGTATGACTGGCAAATACCCAGGTGGGGCCTTCGAAGGCAAAGGAGGTGTCGCGGGCATTGATTTCAACAACCCTAGCGGCAACGCGGGTCAGCCTTATCGAAGCAACACGGGTGTCGCGGCAGGAAAGGGGCCCAACAAAGCCTTGTTTCCTGGATCTGAATTGGCTGAATCAGGTCGTAATCGTGGACTGTTTGAGGTGGAAGCAAACTTTACAGTGGGCTGGAACGATCCAGGTGACTGGCAGAACTATACCCGTACATTCCCCCTTCCAGCTAGAAAATACACCATCTATGGGTTTGCTTCTTCAGGTGGTTCTCCGATCCAGTTTATATTGGATGAGGTAATAGCCGGAGCCGGGACCGAGAATCAGACGCTGAAGCCGCTGGCAGAGTTGAAGCCTGGCCGTGCGACCACCGGTTGGGATAATCTGGAACTTTTTCCTTTCACTGATCCCGTCACCCAAGGCCCGGCCGTAGTGGAACTGGGTGGGAAGACGACTCTCCGCCTCACCTTGCCAGATGGCAATGGAGACATCGACTTTCTGGCCTTTTTACCTGTGGTGGGGAACGGTGATCAGAATATCGGAAGTGGTGTTGGGGCGGAATATGAATTTGTGGAGGGCGCATTTACGTGGGACGAAGCGAAAGCTGATGCAAAATCTCGTGGGGGACATTTAGTAGCTATCACCAGTCCGCAGGAATGGGAAATTATACGACTTAAGCTTTATGATAATTTACGTGGGAAGATAATTTGGATAGGTGCAAGTGACCGTGAGCAGCCCAATCGATGGGAATGGGTGACCGGGGAACCATTTGAGTACGCACCTTGGCACCCTGGTGAACCTAATGGATCGGGTAACGTGGCAGTGATGGGTTGGGACAGCCCAGATGAATTATTGTGGGATGATTATAGTGACGGTAATGTACGCTTACCATACTTAATGGAAAGAGACGCAGACAGCGACAATGACGGCATCCCAGACTACTGGGAAACTCGTTATGGGTTAAATCTTAACGACCCTGCTGATGCCAAGAGCGACTTCGATGAAGATGGTTTTAATAATCTAGCGGAATACAAGGCTGATACTGACCCTATTGACGTGACAAAACCGGTGCTCGTCTCAGCTGCGGCGCGTGACTTTAATACGGTAACCCTGACCTTCTCGGAAACGGTCAGTGAGCTATCCGTCACCACCTTGGCCAACTACGCCTTCAGCCCGAACCTCGCGGTCACCGCGGCGTCCGTGAAGAAAAACGTGGTGACCTTGACCACCGCTGCCCAGACCCCGGGAGCCGTGGCCTACACCGTCACGGTCAACAACGTGGTCGACGCATCCAAGAATGCGGTTGTGGCCAACAGCAAGGCCTCGTTCTACTCAGTCTTGAACGTCAAGGACGGCGCTCTAAAGGTCTCGTACTGGGGCAATATCAACGGCACTCCGGTGGACAACCTCTATCAGGACCCTCGCTGGCCCGCGACGCCCGACTACACGGCCGCTGTCTTCGCGTTCAACAGCCGGGACGCCCTGCCTAGCGACGCGAACGACAACTACGGTGCGTCGATGGAAGGCTATCTGACTCCGACCGAGAGCGGCCGCTACCGCTTCTTCATCTACTCAGATGATGCCTCGCAGTTCTTTATCAGCTCCGACGACAAGGAAGCCAACTTGGCCCAGATCGCCGAGGAGGCAGGTTGCTGCAACTTCTTCACTGAGCCCGACAGCGCCCGGACTTCTGAGCCCGTCGCACTGACCGCCGGCAAGAAGTACTTCGTTCGTTTGGTTTACAAAGAGGGTGGCGGCCTCGACTACGGTCAGATCGCTTGGCGTAAAGAAGGTGACACCACTGTTGCTGGCAAACTGACCCCGATTCCGGGCAAGTTCCTCAGTGCAGCCGTAGATCTCCCGGTGGATCCAGCTGGCTCATTTTCCCAAATCAGTCC
>CAIWHS010000600.1 GCA_903912515.1 uncultured Planctomycetaceae bacterium | reverse complement strand
CCATTCCTGTCGGCGCCACCGCCCCAGAGGCGGCAGGCGTCATCCACACCGACTTGCAAAAAGGTTTCATCCGGGCCGAAATTTATTCGTTGGAAGATCTTGAAAATTATAAGACTGAAAATGACATCCGCGCCGCCGGCAAACTCAAGGTTTGCGGCAAAGACTATGTCATGCAAGATGGCGACATCACCCACTTCCTGTCGAATGTCTAATTGTTACAGCTAGCCCGTCCCTTCACAGGGCTGCTTAGTGTAACGGGAGGGGTGGCCACAACCACCCCTCCCGTTACACCAGTCGCTACAATTGCCACGCTAAAAAACTTTTCCAGCATTGCCGCTTGCGTTTTTAAAGGCACAGGTGAGACTGTAGGCTTAATTAGTCGTCCCTGAAAAACCCTCCCAACCGAATTTTGGTTGGGAAGGCATCATGCCAGCCTGATTTGCGTTGGCAATAGTGACCAGAGGGAATCCCAAATCCAGTTTACACAACTCCCAATCTGCCCTTTCAAGGTATCCCGCCACCACCTGAGGATGAAAAACACAAGGCAGGCAAAAGCCCTCAACAGTTTGCAGAAGTTGTAACCAATCGCACTCATCAGGGCATTGATCTGGTCCCCTGATTTTCCCCTCAAAAAGTTCCTTTCCATCCGGTGATCACTTTTGAGATGTCCAATTGTCGGCTCTATCGCGCTTCGCCTTTTCAACATCTTCCGGAAAGTCCGGGTCGCCATTTTGGGAATACTTCCCGCAAGTTGAACCAGGCCATTACCCTGATACTGGTGACCTTTGTAGCCCTTGTCCACCATGATGTGTTTTGGTTCGACTCCCGTGAGGGCAACTGACTGAGCGATCGCCCCATTCAGGGTGTGACCATCGTAAGGATTCCCGTGCAAGCCTTGCACACCAACGCTCCAATTATTGCTATTGGTGACAACAAGACTGACCTTGTTTCCGAATTCATAACGCTTGTGGGCTTTCCCCTTGGCAATACATTCCACATGGGGTTCATGAACGCTGTAAAGCTTGGGAGAACTGGTTCTTGTCTGATTCAGTAACTGATTGGATAGCTTTAATAGTTCTTGCAGATCATCCCTTGTTTTCCCAGGGGAGCACTGGCTTATCTTCCGACCAATATCCCGGGTTACACGACCCAGAATCGTGTGCAATTTCCTTTGATGTTTCCGGGAGCGATTCTTCTGTCATGCATGGCCGCAACGGCCTTGCATGACAAGGGCTAATTTTGAGACTCGGACAAAGCTTTGTCTCAAAACGATGCCGACTTTCCGGGCACAACGCACCAGGGCACGAGTCATCTTGAAGTAAAGTCTGGAATCCGTGGGGAAGGCGATCGCCTTGGGCTGGACGGTTGTGTCGACATTGACCTTGCTTAAATCCTTTTCCTTCAGAAGGTTCTTTTGTTTGGCGGTATCAATGGTCTGCTTGAGTAGTATCTCCAGCTTGTCGGCTCCCAGACGGGAACGCCAACGGGAGAGAGTGGTGGGATCGATCGGTGGTTGGTGCTGCATGGTCTCAAAGCCGCAAAACCACTGCCAATACGGATTCTCAACCCAGCGGGCCAAAAGTTGTTCATCACTGAGATTGAATGCGGATTTGAGATAAAACAGCCCAACCACAACACGGACATCGGCTCCAGGTCGTCCATTGGCATCGCAAAAAGAGGGCTCGATTTCCCGGCGGATGCCTTCCCAATCAAATTCGGAAGTGAGCCTGACCAGAGGATGGTCAAGATTGATCACCTGGGCAAGGGAAATACCGAACAAATCAGGCGAAGCATCCGTGCGTCTTGGAGTCATGTTTTGCCAGCTTTTCGCAAGGTTCCGTGTGAATCCTTGCGAATTTTATCACATCAAAAACCGGCTTTCGACCTCAAATTCAAGGGCGTTGAAGGGTTTTTCAGGGACGACTAAAATATATTGCCACCAATTAAAATCTGTTTTTGCACCACCAAATGGAGGCCCCTGGGCAAAAAATGGGGTGGTGCCTAAAAGTGTTTTTGGGAAGTCGACACAAGCGTGAATTTTTAGGCTTGGCCCCTTCTTGGGGAAAAGAGTTGTCCGGCTTCTTTTGGCAAGTTACTTCAGAACCATGCTAACCATTCAGTCGGTTTTTCTGTTAGCCATCAGGTAGGCGAAGAAGTCTGCGAGTTGTTGGTCGGTCAGGCCGTCGAGCAATTTTTCGGGCATGAGCGAATTATTGGCGGGGATAATGGTCTCAATTTGGGAACGCTTGAGAGTTGTGCGGAAGTTTTTAACATCCGCCAGGGTGATGGTTTCGGCGGTGGATTCCGTGATTATACCTGTGAGGAAACGGCCGTCCGATGTTTCCACCACTTGGGCCTGAAATTCAGGGCGGATGGCTCCACTTGGGTCGACAATATGGGTGACCAGGGCACGGCGGTTGCCGCGGTCAGCAGTGGTCAGGTCGGGCCCAAGTTTGACCCCTTCGCCAAAAAGGGTGTGGCAACCGGCGCATTGCTGTTTGGTATATAGCGGTTTGCCGCGTGTGGGGTCACCCGGGGGAAGCCTACCAATCACAAGGTCAATGTATGAAATACGCGCTTGCTTTTCGCCCGGAATGGTTGCCAGTTTGCCATATTTGTTTTCGACCCATGCGTTGATTTGGGGATCTTTCAGCTCGACCAAAGCCTGTGCCTCTTCTCGCGTTGGAGCGGGGCCAACCTTGGGATTTTTTTGAACGGCTTCCAAAAACGGGCGTGCGGTGGAGGCTCTTGCAAGGAGGAGTCTTCGAGCAGGCCCTGTCACTTCAGGGGGAAGTGCCGGCATGCTTTCGATCAACTTGGCATCCCAGTTGCCTACGGGCTGGGTGGCTAGATTTTCTGTGGCGGCGCGGCGGAGGGGTGTCGGTTGTGATTTGTCCAGAATGAGGGCAAGCAGGTTTTGGCGGCACCAGGTGGGGCTAGTTTGGCACAGCAGATTTAAAAGCTGCAGACGCCTTGCCACCGGTGTGTTGAAATCCCCGCAAGTTTTTTGGGCATCTTGCCTGGCGGTGGCACTTCCAAGGCGCGCGGCAACCTCGTGGGCCACGATGTCTTTTTCGGGGCGTTTGTCCAATTCATCCACCATGATTGCCAGGGCTGGGGAAAGGGTGTGATAGCTGGTGCCAGAAAGTGCTTTGGAGATACCCGGTAGCAATATCGATTTGTCGAGGGGTGAAGAGGATTGCCAGAGCAATGCAAGAGCGCTGAATTCGGAAGGTACATTGCCTGCCATAAGGCGGCGTGCCAGCCGTTCGGCCAAATGATTAGTGAAGAGGAGGCTATTCCTACGATCAGGTATGGAGGCCCATTGGGCGGCTTGTGCAGGGGCCTTGGAGGCGCATTCTTCGAGTGCCCACCAGAGTAGCAGGGGTATTTGAGGGTCATCGTTGTCTATTGCATATGTTGTCAAGGGCGTGAGGAGTGATAGGCATTCGGATGGGGCCAAGCGTTTTGCCGAACAGGCTGCCTGAGCCCGCACCATGGGTGATTTTTCACTAATAAGCATGTGGGTAATTTGCGCTACCAATTGAGGGCTTGGCTTGCCGGAATCACAAGCAAGGCGCATGGCCCACAGTCGAACAGAGGGAAAGATTGATTGAAGGCATTCGGAGGTGAATACATCATCCAGGGCGCCAATACCATGGAGCGCCCACAAGGCCTCCAGTGCCAATTGAGAGCCTTTGCCACGCACCATTGCCTTGAGGGTTTCGGCTTGGCCCATGGCACGGCGCTCGGTGAGCAGGCGGCGGGCTTCCCGGCGCTGCCAGATGTTCGGGTGAGATAACAGTGAGGCCAGTTCTTTGTCGCTTTGTTTGGCAAGATCGAACGGTCGGATGGTGGGCGCACCCGGAGCATGTAGCCTGTATACCCGCCCGTTGGTTTTGTCCCAATTATCAATGGGGTCGAGGTGGGTGGCGCGTTTGTCGTACCAATCAACTACATAAATGGCAGCGTCGGGACCAACCAGCAAGTCAATAGGACGAAACCAGGGATCTTTTGGGTTGAGTGCCATACCACCGTGGTTTGCGGTGAAGGATGAGCCTTTGGGTGAAAGTTCGTGCCAGTTGACCATGCTGGAAAGGAGGTTGCCGGCAATGTATTGGTTTTCGCGTTTTGGGCCCAGTGCGCCACCTTGGTAAACAATACCCCCGCAGGTGACATGGCCGCCCTGGAAACCCTTGTAGGGAATGTGGTCGAAATAGCCATAGGTGTGAGGGTTGTGAAGCGGCCCATGCTTGGCGAAACCCTTCACATGGTAGGCGCCCTGACGCTGGTGCAGGCAAGCGACATCGCCGAAGTTGGTTCCGCTGATGAGCTCGCCATCTTTGTCGAAATCAAGTCCCCAGGTGTTGCCGCCGCCTTCGCTGAAGAGCTCAAAGCGTTTGGAGACCGGGTGGTAACGCCAAATGCCCTGCTGGAATTCCATGCCGCGGATACGAGCGGTGACGGTGCTGCCTTGGGCACCATAAAGCCAACCATCGGGGCCCCATTGAAGGGAATTGGCAAAGGCATGGGAATCTTCCATGCCAAAACCTGAGAGCAGCACTTCAGGAGGGCCATCGGGCAAGTCGTTATGGTCGCGGTCAGAATAGTAGAGCAGGTAGGGGGGCTGAACCACAAATACGCCTTCATGGCCGATGGCGAAACCGGTGGCCAAGTTCAGCCCGTCGACAAAAGTCTTCGAGCTTTTGTACCTACCATTGTCATCTTGATTAGATAAAATTGTGAGTTTGTCGGCCCCCTTGGGGCCTTCTGGGGGAGGCTTGGGGACTGTGTCCCACTTGGTACGCAAGAATTGGTCTTGGGTGACGGGTTTCAGCCCGGCTGGATTTGGGTATTGCAGGTACTCGAGCACCCACATGCGGCCACTGGAGTCGAAAGAGATGCTGACTGGTTGGCGGATAAGGGGCTCGGCCGCGACCAGTTTGACCTCGAGGCCGTCCCCTGGGCGTGCCTTGGAAATGGAACCTTCAGGGGAGAGATCTTGGCCGCGGGCCTGGGCCAGTAGGAGAAGGTAAAGGGCTATGAGGACAAAAAAAAGGTGTGAACGTGGCATGGCGCATATTCCGGGGCGCCGGGGCTGATTTGGCAGGTGCCCGGATTTCGCGGGGCGAAATCCGGGTGATGAAGGCCCCGTGGCCTAGAGTTTAACCGGGCTATTGGTTGCCTTCAAGCGATTGAGCCAGAGCACGCGGGGGCTGGAGTGTGGCAATCGGGGAGGTTGGAGCCGTGTTGAACACTCCATACTTTTTAGGATCGGCTGGTGGCGGGACCGGAGGGGGGGAAGTGGCGCCTGGCATTGGTATTGGAGAGGGTTGCGCTCCGGGTGCGATTGATGGCGCCCCTTTGGGATTGAGCTGGGGCTGTGGCGCAGTTTGAGCCGGAGGTGAATGAATAATTTTGCCCGGTTGCGGCGCGATTGCTGTTAAAGGGGCCATTTTGGGGAAAGGCAGGGTGGAAGTTTCGGGGAATGGGCTGGGGGAACCGGGAGCGGGAACCAGCCCGGGCATGAATTCGCCGAGGGGGGAGGTAGAGGGGCCGCTGTAGGTTGGATTGGCAGGCATGATAATCGGCCCGGAATTTGGCCCGTCGGGGATAATTGACAATGAGGGGTTGGCCGGCGGTTTGACGCGGATTTCCCTCTCTGCCTCAAATTGACGACCGTCTTCCATGGTGAAACTGGCGACAACACGCACCTTGTCTTGGCGGGGCGGTGTTTGCCAGGGCAAATTGAACACATAGCCTGAAGTGAGCAGGCCCTGCTTCCACAAGGGGCGCATTTCTTCGGGGCCAAATTGGTAGGTGCCAATTAGGTTTTTCAGCCCCTCAGGGGTGACCTCGAGCATTTGCATTTGCACTTTGCCGGGGGCGCGGAAAAGCTTGCCGTCGCCATCTCGGGTTTCGAGTACCACCTGAACGGCGTCGTCTCCGGGCTTGCCGTCATCGTCCATGCCAACGGATGTTCGGCCAACAACGATACTTCTCACCGGGTAAAGGGGCGTGAATGGGTCGCATGCATTAGGAAGGGATTGGCCGCGCATGGCACGGACTTCGGTCTGAAGTGCCAAATTGTAGCCCGCAATGCGATCGATGTCCTCTCGCATAAGGCTGATTTCCTTCTCGCGTTGGCGCAAGGTGGTTTCTAGACGGTCTTTGCTGCCAGTACGACAGCCTAAAGCCGGCAAAACCAGAAAGGAAATAGCCAAACTGGAGGAAAGGATCCTGCCCGAAAGCCGGAAGAGGCAGGGCGAGATCAAGGGCATAGTAGACCCCCAAGGGCCGAGGCGGCGTAATGGCCTGGCGCTTCCTGCGCCCGGACTCAGCGTGCCACCCGACTCCCTGGGGTCATCCAGAGTGCAGTCAGATTTAGCCGCGAGCCCTTGATGCCAGGTGGCCTGACGGAATCTTGTCGATCACATGATCGATAAGCCCGTATTCCTTGGCTTCCTGGGCTGACATAAAATTATCCCGATCGGTGTCTTTTTCAACACGAGCGAGCGGTTGACCTGTCATTTGCGCAAGGAGTCGATTCATTGAATCCTTGGTTCGCAAAAGGTGCTTGGTACGAATTTCTATATCGGTGGCAGGGCCGCGAGCACCACCTAAAACCTGGTGAATCATCACCTCGGCATGAGGCAGAGCATGGCGTTTGCCCTTGGTTCCGGCAGCCAGAAGGGTACTTCCCATACTTGCAGCCAAACCAATGCAGTAAGTCGCGACATCGCAGGAGATATACTTCATCACATCATAAACACCCATACCATCGGTGACAGAGCCACCTGGGGAGTTGATGTAGAAGTGAATATCAGCCTTTGGGTCTTGGTGATACAGAAAAAACATCTGTGCCACAACTAGATTCGCGCTCTCCTCATTCACCTCTCCCAAAAGAAAGATCACTCTTTCTTCCAGAAGCCGGCTATAGATATCCATCGCACGGTCATTGTCGCCGCGACGCTCGAGAACGAAGGGGATCGAAGGCATCGGTCACCATCTCCCGCCATCGCAGCAACCGTTTATCATCGGTTAGCGGCGATGGACTGCTTGAGGGAAAATCCCCCGCCCTGAGGGCGGGGCTAAATTGGGAATCGGTTTGCTTTAGGACTGTACAGCCTGAACGGGTTGGTCAGGCTTTTTGGCAGTTTCGGGCTGCTGTTTGATCAGCAGATCGTCCACAAGGCCAAAGTCTTTGGCATCGAGAGCATTGAAATACCGATTTCGCTCGGTTTCGGCAGCGATTATCTCGAGTGACTTGCCGGTATGTTTGGCAAGTATCTCGTTGAGAAGATTCTTCATTTTAAGAATCTCGAGCATCTCGATTTCGACATCCGATGCTTGGCCACCGATACCGCTGGACCATGGTTGATGGATCATCACCTTGGCGTGTGGAAGCGAGAAACGCTTACCCTTAGTACCCGCCGCCAGTAGGATGGCAGCACCGCTGGCGGCCATACCCATGCAGTAAGTTGCCACGGGGCAATCAATATACTGCATGGTGTCGTAGATTGCCAAAGTACTGGTGACCGATCCGCCAGGCGAATTTATATAGAAAGAAATTTCTTGGGTACGGTTCTCGTTTTGCAGATAGAGCATCTGCTGGATTACCATGTTAGCCGTTAGGTCATTGATGACCGGCTCGTATACATTGCCACCTGCACAACCGAAAAAAATAATCCGATTGTCCAGAAGAATGTCGCCGGTACTGCGACGACCGCCACCCTCGTCCTTAAAGCGCGCGGCAACCGCGCTGAGCGGGTGTTTACCAGTCCGCGTCGCGTCCATTAGCTAAAGCTCCTTCCTAGATCTGCCAAAAAAATTGGGCAGGCGACCCACAAATGGGGCACCTGTCCGGTTCATCCTGAAATAATAGGCATCAATTGCCGCCGGGGATTGGTTCGGCAGCGGGTTCGTCATCAGATTTGGCAACAGCCTGCGCATCTGATGTGGCGACATTTGGTCCGGAACGCTCTGAAGCTTCGAGTGGCACTTCTTCGAAGTTGGCTCCGTCCATGATGAAATCGATCGACTTGCGCTCGAGCAATTCGGCAGCGAGAGCGTCGATAAGGTCTTCGCGCTCGAGACGGGCGCGAACACGGCGGGAGCTTTCACCCTCACGGGCGGCGATGCGAGCCACCTCGTCCTCGATGTCCTCAACGGAAACTTCGAGATTTTCGGCCTCTGCGATGCGTTGAAGAACAAAGTGTTCCTTCAGGGCGCGTTCGGTTGATTTGAGGATGTCTTGGCTAAGAATGCGCTGGCGCTTGAGGATCTCTTCTTCGGGGATACCGTCAGCGCGCATTTCCATGACACGACGGGCCATCGCAGTACGGGCTTGTTTGATGAGCAGGTCTTGGGGGAGATCCCAAGTCATTTCCTTCTCAATGAAGCCCATAAATTGCTGGCGGGCAACTTGTCGCTGTTGGTGCTCAAGCCGACGCTTGAGAATGACTTCGATGAGCTCACGGAATTCGTCGGGCTTGGAAACACCGAACTGCTCGAGGAAATCATCATTGAGCTCGGGGAGCTTGATTTCCTCAATTTTTTCAATGGTGAGTTCAGCTTTGACGGTGATTCCCTGCAAGTCTTGCAGGTTTTGGTTCCGCATGAGGTCGATGTCGATGGTGACAGTATCGCCCACCGATTTGCCTTTAATCTGATCGCCAAATTTGTTGGCAATGCCGTCTTTGAAAGCAAGCTTTTGGTCGACGATGAATGCCGTATTTTTCAGCTTGCCGATTTCGCGATCACCATGTTTGACGGGGCCTGAGACTGTGACACGATCGCCAATGGCGATGGCGCCGGTTTTGTCTATCGGCAACCCATAGGTGGAGAGAACGCGCTTTTCTTCTTTGGCGATTTCTTCGGGAGTGTAGGTGTGGACGGGCTTTTTGAGCTTGAGGCCTTTGTATTCAGGCAGCTGAAACTCTGGACGAACCTCAACCTCGAATTCATAAACGAATTCGCCCTTTTCAGGGATGTCGACCCTGCGGGGATCTAAGTCAGGAGGGCTGATGGGGGAAATGCTCTTGTCTTGGGAAAGCTGCTCAAGGCTTTGCAAGAGGAGTTCATTCTTCATTTGCTCAAGAATTTCGCGACGGTAGCGATTCTCAATGAGCTTGCGGGGGGCTTTGCCGGGACGGAAGCCGCGAACCTGCGCATCTGCGGCCAATTCACTGAACTTGGCCTCGAAACGGTCGCGTATTTCCACTTCCTCAACCGTCACCTTGAGGTGTTTACGGCATGGGCCAGCATCGGAAACTTGGACACTTTGGCGAATACGCCCCGAGTTGTCCAACTCTGTGCTTGTGGCGGCTGTCTCGGTCACTGCTGAATCAGTCATGGATCGTCACCACCCTGGCATGGGACACCGGCAGATCAATAAAAGAAGAGCCTAGTCAGTCCCCGGAATTCTAAACATCGAAAAGGCCATTGTATCGAAAAGGGATTTCAGCGAAAGACGGAATGGCCATAAGTGGCCTTCTATCGCAAATAACCCGAAAGCCCTGGATACATTGAACCTGATAAATAGAAAGGGCGCGCGGTTTTGCCGCACGCCCCTCTTG